>JAFRTA010000023.1 GCA_017427315.1 Clostridia bacterium | reverse complement strand
GTTCTGACGGAAACGCCCCTGCTTGCCGCGCAGCATTTCGGAAAGGGATTTCAGCGGGCGGGAGTTGGGTCCCGTCACGGGCTTGCCCCGGCGTCCGTTGTCGATCAGGGCGTCCACCGCCTCCTGCAGCATGCGCTTCTCGTTGCGGATAATGATCTCGGGCGCGCCGAGTTCGAGAAGCTTTCTCAGACGGTTGTTCCGGTTGATGACGCGGCGGTACAGCTCGTTCAGGTCGGACGCGGCAAATCTGCCGCCCTCAAGCTGGACCATCGGGCGGATATCCGGCGGGATCACGGGGATCACGTCGAGGATCATCCACTCGGGACGGTTGCCGGAATACTTGAACGCCTCGAGGACCTCGAGCCGCTTGAGCAGACGCGCCTTTTTCTGACCGGTGGTCTCCTCGAATTCCTCTTTCAGCTCGTCGCAGAGCGCGTCGACGTCGATCTCCTCGAGCAGCTCCTTGATGGACTCAGCGCCCATGCCGGCTCTGAAATCGTCGCCGTATTTTTCGACGGCCTCGTAATACTCGTTGTCGCTGAGGATCTGATATTTCTCCAGCGGGGTATCGCCGGGATCGATCACGATATATTTTGCGAAATACAGGACCTTCTCCAGATCCTTCGGGGAAAGATCCAGCACCAGACCGATGCGCGAGGGAATGCCTTTGAAATACCAGATATGCGAAACGGGCGAGGCAAGCTCGATGTGCCCCATGCGCTCGCGGCGGACCTTCGCGCGGGTGACCTTGACGCCGCAGCGGTCGCAGACGCGGCCTTTGTAACGGACGCGCTTGAATTTGCCGCAGTGGCACTCCCAGTCCTTCGTGGGTCCGAAAATGCGTTCGCAGAAAGGACCGTCGCGCTCGGGCTTCAGCGTTCTGTAGTTGATCGTTTCGGGCTTTTTGACCTCGCCGTAGGACCAGCTTCTGATCGTATCCGGCGAGGCAAGCGCGATTTTGATGGAATCGAAATTGAGTTCGTTGTAGTTATTCTCGTTAAGCAAGACTTTTCCTTCTTTCTTTCGGAGTCGGGTTGCTTTTGTTGTATTCGGAGCGCGGCGACGGATCAATCATCCTCTTCGTCGTCGGCGTCGTCGGTATAATCGTCGTAGAGCTCGGGCTCCGCGTCGATTTCGTCGGGATCCTCAAGGGAGAAGCCCTCCGCGTCTTCCGCGTCGTTCTCATAGGTGAACGCGCTGTCGTCGATCGGAACGGGATTGCCTTCCGCGTCGCTCTCGCCGTCATAATCCTGCGTGAGATCGATCACGTTCTGATTCTCGTCGAGGACGTTGACGTCAAGACCGAGCGCCTGCAGCTCCTTAAGCAGGACCTTGAACGATTCGGGGATGCCCGCCTTGGGAACGTTGAGTCCCTTGACGACCGCCTCGTAGGTCTTGACTCTGCCGAGCACGTCGTCCGACTTCACGGTCAGGATCTCCTGCAGGGTGTAGGCGGCGCCGTAAGCCTCGAGCGCCCAGACCTCCATCTCGCCGAAACGCTGACCGCCGAACTGCGCCTTACCGCCGAGGGGCTGCTGCGTAACGAGAGAATACGGACCCGTGGAACGGGCGTGGATCTTATCGTCCACAAGATGGTGCAGCTTCAGGAAATACATGATGCCGACGGTAACGGGATTGTCGAACCGTTTGCCCGTTCTTCCGTCGTAAAGAACGCTCTTGCCGCTGGTGCTGATGCCGGCCTGCTCCTGACAGAGCTTGATATCCGCCTCATGCGCGCCGTCGAAGACGGGAGTCATGACCTTCCAGCCGAGCAGCTTCGCCGCGTAGCCGAGGTTGACCTCGAGCACCTGGCCGATATTCATACGGGAGGGAACGCCCAGAGGATTCAGGACGATATCCAGCGGGGTGCCGTCCGCAAGGAAGGGCATATCCTCCTGCGGAAGGATGCGGGAAACGACGCCCTTGTTGCCGTGACGGCCGGACATCTTGTCGCCGACGGAAATCTTTCTCTTCTGCGCGAAATAGACGCGCACGACCTTATTGACGCCGGGAGAAAGCTCGTCGCTGTTCTCTCTCGTAAAGACCTCAACGTTCACGATCACGCCGTATTCGCCGTGCGGGACCTTGAGCGAGGTATCGCGGACCTCGTTCGCCTTTTCGCCGAAGATCGCGCGCAGCAGGCGCTCCTCGGCGGTCAGCTCCGTCTCGCCCTTGGGCGGGACCTTGCCGACCAGTATGTCGTTGGCGCGCACCTCCGCGCCGATGCGGATGATGCCGCGCTCGTCCAGGTCCCTGAGCGCGTCCTCGCCGACGCCGGGGATGTCGCGGGTGATCTCCTCCGGGCCCAGCTTGGTGTCGCGGGCCTCGGACTCGTACTCCTCGATGTGGATGGAGGTGTACATGTCC
>JAFRTA010000177.1 GCA_017427315.1 Clostridia bacterium | reverse complement strand
TTTTCGTATTTGTAAAATCTTGCAGCGAAAACCAGATCGTATAACGGTTCCCGTTCTTTGAAACGCCGGAGAATTTCGCATCTCCCCAGACGCCGACGGGATCAACGATTTTTGACGAAACCTGAGCGGGCAGATCGACGATGATCTCGACCCGGACAGTTGAGAGCGTATTGAGTTTGTCGGGGGTAATAAAGCCGACGTATTTCGGCTCGCCGCCGAGGCCCTCATAGGTCAGATACTGATATTCAACGGAAAGTGCGGGATATGATTTTCCGCCGACGGAAACGGAGCAGGACAAATCAAGGGCGGGGTCGCCTTTCTGCGGAGGATACAGCCCCTCGACCGTCAGGGTGGAAAGCGGGATCTCATAGGGGAAGGTGAACCGGACGACATTTGAGCCGACCGGGACCTTGTTCGTTGCCTGGATCCCGTTCCAGACGGCGGTCACGGGACTAAGATCCGCCGGGAACGCGCCGCCGTTATGCCCGTGGACGTCAGCGCGCAGCTCGATGACGTCCCCTTCCTCCGGCACACCGGTAAAGACGGCGTTGTTTTTATAAAACGCGGCGTCGGCAGCCGCCATAAACCACTGTGAATTGCCCATCGGATTGATCGTCGGCAGCGCCTCGCCCGCCTTCGGCAGCGCTGAAACGGCGGTCATATTCAGGGACGTGATCACCGAAGCAAACGCGGTGAGCATCATTCCGAACGCCAGAACCAGCGCAAGGATGACGGAGAGTGTTTTTTTCATGGTTTGCATCTCCTTTTAGCGATTTTATACAGAATTTATTCGGAATAATACTTCCGTTTTGATTATACTATAAAAAACGAACATAGTCAAGGGAGAATGTGAGAAATACTGATTTGCGAGCCGCTGCGCGGCTCGACAAATCAGTATTTTCCGATAGACTTTTTCCCAATAAAGTGTTAAAATATATTAAATCCATAAAAGGAGTTTACGCTTATGAAGGAAAACAACATCGATCTCGCGTTCATCCGCGGGATCCTGCGCGAATACGAGGGGGACGACCACGCGCTGATCGAGATCCTGCAGCGCGCGCAGGAGCATTACGGATACCTGCCCGAGGAAGCGATCTATGAGGTCTCGCGCATCAAGGGGATCCCGCCCGCGAAGATCCTCGGCGTGGCAACGTTCTATACGCAGTTCCGTCTGCGGCCCGTGGGAAAATATCTCATCATGCTCTGCAAGGGCACGGCGTGCCACGTCAACGGCGCGGACGGCATCGAGAAGGCCGTTTCGGAGGAGCTGAACATCAAAGACGGCGAGACGACCGAAGACGGGCTGTTCTCGCTCAAAACCGTGGCGTGTCTGGGCTGCTGCTCCCTCTCCCCCGTCATGATGATCAACGACGAGACCTACGGCTCTCTGACGCCGGAAAAGGCGAAGGAGATCCTGCGCGGCTACAAAGCGAGAGGAGGCGACGCGGAATGATGAAGATCGTCATCGGCGAAGGAAGCTGCGGCATCGCCGCGGGCGCCGAAAAGGTATACAAGGCGCTGGACGCCGTCCGGGACGGCTTCGAGCTCGGCATCACCGGCTGCATCGGCATGTGCTTTTTAGAGCCGATCGCCGACGTTTACAACGAAAAAGGACTTCTGCTTAAACGCCTCGTGCGCCTGACGCCGGAGGACGCGCCCCGTGTGGCTGCCGCGGTGAAGAGCGGCGATCTCGATTCCGTAAAGGATCTTGAGATCAAAGACGAGGACGCGGAAATCCTTTCAAAACAGACCCGTATCGCCCTTCGGCACTGCGGGCTGATCGACCCGGAGGATATTGATTCCTACACCGCGGACGACGGCTACAAGGCGATCGAAAAGGTATTGAAAGAGTATACTCCCGAGCAGGTCATCGAGGTGATCAAGACCTCGGGGCTCGCCGGACGCGGCGGCGCGGGCTTCCCCACCTGGTTCAAGTGGGACGCGGCGAGGAAATCCCCCGGAGAGGAAAAATACCTGATCTGCAACGCGGACGAGGGCGACCCCGGCGCGTTCATGGACAGAGCGGTGATCGAGAGCGATCCCCATTCGCTGATCGAGGGCATGCTGATCGGAGCGTACGCCATCGGCGCCAGCCGGGCGTTCGTCTACGTGCGCGCGGAATATCCGCTCGCGATCCTGCGCCTGAAAAAGGCGATCAGGGACGCCGAGGAAAAGCATTATCTCGGAAAAAACATCCTCGGCTCGGATTTCTCGCTTGAGCTGCGCATCAAGGCGGGCGCAGGCGCGTTCGTCTGCGGAGAGGAGACCGCGCTGATCGAATCCCTCGAGGGCAGCCGGGGAATGCCGAGGCTCAAGCCCCCCTTCCCTGCGCAGAAGGGCTATATCAACAAACCGTCGAATATCAACAACGTGGAGACCTTCGCCAACGTAGCGTGGATCATCAACCACGGCGGCGAGGCGTTCGCCGCGATGGGCACCGAAACGAGCAAGGGCACGAAGGTGTTCGCCCTGACCGGCAAGATCCGCCGCGGCGGGCTTGTGGAGATCCCGATGGGACTGACGCTGCGCGACGTGATCTTCGGCATCGGCGGCGGCATCCGCGACGGCAAAAAATTCAAAGCCGTACAGATGGGCGGCCCCTCCGGCGGATGTATCCCTGAAAGCCTTCTGGACACCGTGATCGATTATAAAGCCCTTTCCGCCACCGGCGCGATCATGGGCTCCGGCGGCATGGTGGTCATGGACGAGAATACCTGCATGGTGAATATGGCGAAATTCTTCCTTGACTTCACGACGAAGGAATCCTGCGGCAAGTGCGTGCCCTGCCGCATCGGCACGAAGCGCATGTATGAGATCCTCGACCGCATCACTAAGGGTGAGGGCAAACCGGACGATATCGAAAAGCTCGAGACCCTCTGCACCGGCGTGAAGGACGGCGCGCTGTGCGGCCTGGGCCAGACCGCGCCGAATCCGGTGCTGACGACGCTGAAGTATTTCCGCGACGAATATGAGGCGCACATCGGCGAAAAGCGCTGCCCCGCCGGGGAATGCGCGGAGCTGCGGCGTTACCGGATCGACAAGGACGCCTGCCGCGGCTGCACGCTCTGCGCGCGCAAGTACCCGGTCGGCGCGATCGCGGGCAGCGTAAAGCAGCCCCACGAGATCGACCCCGAAAAATGCATCCGCTGCGGCGCGTGCTACGACGTGTGCCGCTTCGGCGCGGTCGTCCGCGAATAAAACGAGGGAGGAGAAACGAACATGGCCGATATTATCAACATCAAGATCAACGGCATTCCCGTACAGGCGCAGGCGGGCGACACGATCCTGAACGCTGCCGAGCGAGCGGGCGTGGAGATCCCGAATCTCTGTTATCTGAAATCCCTCGCACCCTACGGCGCATGCAGCATGTGCGTCGTCGAGACGAACGTCACCCCGAAGCTGCTGCGCGCCTGCTCGGCGACGGTCAGCGATGGTATGGAGATCCAAACCGAAAGCGAGCGCGTTCTGAAAGCGCGCAGGCTCGCCCTCGAGCTGATGATGGGCGACCACGACGGCGACTGCGTCGCGCCCTGCGTGCTCAACTGCCCCGCCCACACCAACTGTCAGAAATATCTCGCCGAGATCGCCGCGGGCGACTATGAGACCGCCCTTGAGACGATCCGAGAGAAGATCCCGCTGCCCGCCAGCATCGGCAGAGTCTGCCCGCACCCGTGCGAGACCGCCTGCCGCCGTCAGCACGTCGAGGAGCCGATCTCGATCTGCTTCCTCAAGGCGTTCGCCGCGGACCGGGTTTACGCAAAGAAGCTGCCCGTCCCGTCAAAGGAGCCCGACAGCGGCAAGAGCGTCGGCGTGATCGGCGCGGGACCCGCGGGTCTTACAGCGGCGTATCAGCTCGCGAAGCGCGGGCACAAGGTCGTCGTTTACGATAAAATGCCGAAAGCCGGCGGCATGCTGCGCTACGGCATCCCCGAATACCGTCTGCCCAAAGCGATCCTCGATAAAGAGATCGAGGTCATCGCGTCGATGGGCGTGGAGCTGATACAGAACTGCGAGATCGGGAAAGACGTCACCGTCGACGACGTCCGCGCGAAGCACGACGCGGTGCTGGTCGCCAACGGCGCGTGGAAGAGCACGTCGATCCGCTGCCCGGGCGAGGAGCTCGAGGGCGTGTTCGGCGGCATCGACTTCCTGCGCGAAGCCGCGCTCGGCGGCAAGCCCGCCATCGGCAAAAAGACCGCGATCGTCGGCGGCGGCAACACCGCGATGGACGCCTGCCGCACGGCGGTGCGCCTCGGCGCGGAAGAGGTGAGCATCATCTACCGCCGCACCCGCGCGGAAATGCCCGCGGAGGATATCGAGATCAAAGAAGCCGAGGAAGAGGGCGTCGTGTTCCGCTTCCTGAACAACCCCGCCGAGATCCTCGGCAAAGACGGCAAGGTCTCGGGCGTAAAGCTGCAGGTCATGCAGCTCGGCGAGCCGGACGCGAAGGGCCGCCGCAAGCCCGTACCGGTCGAGGGAGAATTCACATATCTCGAGCTGGATTCCATCATCATCGCCGCCGGGCAAAAGAACGACCCCGCGGGCTTTGAAACGCTTCCGCAGACCGAGCGCGGCACCCTCGCCGCCGACGAGCATTTCTTCAGCACGCAGCTCGACGGCGTGTTCGCCGCGGGCGATACGACCAACAAGGGCGCGGGCATCGCCGTGCAGGCGATCGCCGAGGCGAACGCCGCCGCGAAGTGCATCGACGCTTACCTGAACGGGATCGAATTCGAATACAGAGAACCGGTGCTCTCCCGCCGCGAGGTCGAAAACATCGATTTTTCGCAGTATGAGAAAAAATCCCGCGCCGTCATGCCGCAGAGAGCCGCAGACGAGCGCAGGAACGATTTCAAAGAGGTCAACCTCGGTTTCGACGAGGAAACCGCGAAGGCGGAGGCGGCGCGCTGTCTCAAATGCGGCTGCCACGATTACGGCGACTGCCGGCTGATCCGTTACGCGGATCTGTACAACACGGACTGCAAACGGTTCACGGGCGAGTTCCACCCGCGCTTCACCGAGACCGCCCTCGGCTCGATCGAGCGCAACCAGAACAAGTGCATCCTCTGCAACCTATGCGTGCGCGTCTGCGAGAACGAGGCGAAGCAGGGCATTCTCGGACTCGTCGGCAGGGGCTTCACCACAATCATCAAGCCCGAATATAAGGGCAAGGACCTGACGGCGATCTGCAAAGACTGTCTCAAATGCGCGAAGGCCTGCCCGACCGGAGCTCTGAAGGTGCTGTAAATTCTGATTTAACGGCTGCGCCGTTAAATCAGAATTCCCGTGAGATGTGATTACTTTTCACATTTCTCTGTTCACTGAAATTCCGACAAAGCGCGCCCCCGGACGGCATCGTCCGGGGGCGCATCCTTTAGATTTCTCGGTCGATTGCGAAGCCCGCGCGCAGCGCAACAGCGCTGCGATCAGGGAAAGGGAAATGCGAGGAATTTTCGGATTGCGGACAGAAACATGAGAAAGCTTCCTTATTTGTTCTCGGAATACGTCAGCGGATCAGTCCGGATATCTCGCCGTTCTGCCCGTAAAGATCTTCGTAAAAATTACGCTGAAATCGTTAAAGAGCTTTTGGAAAAATCCCTGAAAACGGATCTCCGAAAGAAGGTCTTTATCTTCTCTTCTGTTCGCAAGCGCCTTGATCTCTTTCGCATTCGCGAAGTCATACCAGCGAACGACGCGCGTTTCATATTTATCGGGCGCGTTTTCGTTGAGCTCGATCACGCGATAGCCGTACTGCGTCGAGAAAGCGTCCCCGTTATACCGTGTGGAGAGCGAATTCACGATATCGATCCCCCGGTATTTCACGCCGAATGCGTTGGTATGGTCGTGCCCGGTGAACATCGCGAGTACGTCGCCTCTCTGAGCCAGCGCGTCGAACTGTCCATGATTATAATACCCGGGGCAGGGCATTTCGTGAAGCATCCCGTAATTTGTACCATCGGGCGAGAAACGGTAATACTTGCTTTCGTCATAGATGCGCGGATAGGAAAAAAGCGTTTTGCGGCCCGTTTCCTCAAGAGCATCGTAGATCTCAGGCACGATGATGTGCTGGAAGACGAGCGAATAAATTTTCCCTCCGCATGCTTCTTCCGCTGCGGCGGATTTTTCTTTATACCATTCCACCTGATCCTCCGCGACATTCGCATAGTGCCCCTCATTGTCGTAATCGCCCGAGTCGAAAAGCCAGAGGTTGAAGCTTGTGCCGTCGCCGTCGCGCGAAGAAACCGGGACAAGATAGGTGCCGCACCCGGTCAGCGCATCGCCGTCGTCGATCGAGATCGAGCAAGCGTATGAATTGTACAGCGCCATGACCTCTTCCCGCGTGTAAGCGCCGTTCTCCGAATCGTGGTTGCCGAAAGTCACGGCGACGGGGATATTCCTGCTCTCGAACACCTGCATGAGCTGATCCGTCCGCTCCGCAGTGCGATCAAGGGTATCCTCCATGGCAAGATCGCCGGTCAGAATAACAAGATCCGGCTGTTCCGCGTCGCAGGCGAGGGCGATCAGGCGCGTGGAGTCTCCCACATTGTCCTCGTGCAGATGGGTGTCTGTGATGTGCAGGATCTTAAAACGTCCGTCCTCGCCGAAATACAGCGGCGCCGTCGTAAGCGAATCTTCGGCGGCGGCGAACAGAACCATGCCGGTTGCGATGACGACGCAGAGAAGAAGCGAAAGAACCGCTTTGAGTGTTTTTTTCATAAAGATATACCTCCGAATTCGTTTTTTTATGAAGATACGTCCGCAGCAGGCGGGGGTTACGCCGCCAGCGCGTTGGCGTTCACCCGGTCGATGGCCCGGCGCACGTTCATCCACACGGAAAGATCCGTGAAGATCTCGACGACGCTGCCCTGATCGGTAAACGGGGGCTCCTGCAGAACGGTCATATCCTTCATAACGCCGTTATGCACGATATATTCCACGATCTGGTTCACAAACCAGATCTGACGGCTGTCGAGGCTGACGTCGTTCAGAAATTCGGAAAAGGCGGCCTTCGCGGCGTTCATATCGAGTCCGACGATCTCCCGCACGAGCTCGCCCAGCGGCTTCTGCCCGTACTCGGCCTCATAATCCTCTTTTGAGCCCAGCTCGCTCCATAGGATCGCCTCCAGCGCCTTCACGTCCTCCCCGGTCAGCGGCACATTGCCTTTGAGCTTCGCGATCACGGCGTTATCCTGATGCTGACGGATATAGAATTCGGCCTTCGCCTTATAGTTTTTCAGATCGTCGTTTTCAAGCTCGGATTCCTTCCAGTCGATCGACAGGATCTCTTCTTCAAAGTTCGTATCATAGACGATCTTTTCAACCGGGATATACTTCATCAGATCCCGCAGGTTCTCGCGGATATGCTCAAATTCGCCGATCCCCGCGTTGTCGAAATAATCCGTATGCAAAATCTTATCGATCAGCTCCGCCTGCGCCATGATCTCCGGGATGTTTGCGACGCCCGCGACGGCGCGGACTTTTTTGAACAGATCGCTGCGGTATCTGCCGAATTTCTTCCCCGCAAGATACGCAAGCTCGATGCCGTACATGAGCGCGTCGAAACGCACCGCCTTCGCGTCGTCCGCGTCGGGGATGATCAGCGGCGCCAGCTCCTGCCCGATCAGCAGCGTGTCCCCATAGGTCAGCGTCTGATAGTTATCCTCGTTCGCGTAAAGCTCAACGTATTTGAGATGCTGCCGCACGGCGAAATTCTCCTTGTTCAGCTCCCGCACCTAGCGCGCCATATCGTCGACGAGGGATTTGCGGAATTCGATCAGCTCCTCCGTCTGGTACGCCAGATCCTGCAGCTTAAACACGATCTGCGATTTCAGGTGGAAGACCGCGCCCTGCAGGGCGATCATGTTGGCGGTGGGTTTGCCCTTGTTCATGCGGAAAAACTCAAAATTGCCGCAGAAATCGAAGATGTAGAACTTCTCCTTGTCCTTGCCGTCCAACAGCGTGGGGCAAAGGCGGGTGCCGCGGCCGATCATCTGCCAGAATTTCGCCTTGCTCATCACCTTTTTGAAGAAAACGAGGTTCAGCACCTCCGGCACGTCGATGCCCGTATCCAGCATATCGACCGAAATGGCGATCTGCGGCAGCTTTTTCGGGTCGGAAAACTCGTCGATGGCGTTCTGCGCATATGTCAGATAATTATCGATGACCTTCGCGAAGCCGGGAAGATGTGGGTATTCTTTATTGAAAACTTCAAGAATTTTTTCCGCGTGGGTGTGGTTCTTCGCGAAGATGATCGTCTTGCCCAGCTTCGCGCCGTAGTCGATCTTCAGCCCGTGCTCCATGAGGATGTGAAGCACCTCGCGGATGGTGTCTTTGTTGAAGATCCATTCGTTCAGCGCGGAGGACGCGATGCTCTCCGGCAGTTCGCCGTCTTCGTTCTCAAATGTATTTTCATAGACTTGCTTTTCCTCGTCGGACAGCTCGTCGTAGACGATGCCCTGCTCGATGAATTTGAGCCGGGTCTCCACGCTCATAAAATCCACAAGGTACCCGTCCTTCACCGCCTGCGACAGCTCGTAGCCATAGGTCGGCACGCCCTGTCCGTTTTCATATTCCAGATCAAATTCGTCATATGTATTCTTGTCGATCTCGTCCTTCGGCGTGGCGGTGAGGCCCACCAGCGGCGCGTCGAAATAGGTAAAGATATCGCGGTATTTGTTATAGATCGAGCGGTGGGCCTCGTCGCAGATCAGAAGATCGAAATGCCCCACGGTGAACAGCTTTCCCTGTTCGTCCTTCGCCGCGTCGATCACGTTCATCATGGTCTGATAGGTGGAAAAAACGCAGTGCGCGGTGTAATTATCCTTTTCCTCGCAGAGATTCGTCGCCGAAAGATCCGGCAGGAGATTGACGAAGCTGCGCTTCGCCTGCGTGACGAGGGAGTTGCGGTCGGCAAGGAACAGGATATTTTTCACCCAGCCGTGCTGCAGAAGCACGTCGCAGAGCTCGATGACCGTGCGGGTCTTGCCGGAGCCGGTAGCCATTACCAGCAGGGCTTTGCGGCGGTTCTTCGCGCCGAACGCGTCGCAGACGGCCTTGATCGCCGCCTCCTGATAATAACGCCCGGCGATTTTTTTATTGATCGAGATATGCGCAAGCCCTGTGCGCATGGTCTGCAGATTGAACAGCTTTTCCAGGTCCCGCTTGGAATAGACGGAGGCGACCTTTCGCTCGGGATAGAGATTGTCTATGATCCGCGTTTCAAAGCCGTTGGACAGGAAGATCACCGGACGGCGGCCGTACTGCTTTTCAAGAAGCTCCGCGTACAGCTCCGCCTGATGGCGGCCCTTGGAAACGTCAACGCAGGTACGCTTCGCCTCCAGCACCGCAAGCGCCCGGCCGTCGTCGCCGTAAAGAACGTAATCGGCGTAGCCCACCTCCGAGGAGTTCGGCATTCCGGGCAGCTCCACCTCGTTCAGCCAGTCTTTGCCCTCGGTCCAGCCCGCGTCCTGCAGCATGAAGTCGATATAGATCTTGCGGGTTTTGTATTCGGAGAGCTCCAACGGCTTGGGCACGTAGGTCTGCTGCTGCTCCGCGCGGCGGGCGGTCAGCTCCTCTTTCAGATTTTTGTTCTCCTCGATCAGCGCGGCAAGGTCGATCTCGACGTCCGGGACAAAGGAAAGCGCCTCCTCGGGCGTAAGGGCGAGAAGGGACCGGTCAAATTTGCGCTCGGCGTATTCCTCCGCGTAAAAGTAGGCGACGAGATCGAGGAAATAAAACAGATTTTCAAGGCAAAGCTCCGCCTGATCGAGCGTGATCTTTCTGCCCGCGTGAGCCACATTGTTGCCCAGCTTGCGGATAAAATCCATTCTCTGCCAGATATCCTGCCCCACGATATCCCGGAAATTCCCGTCGTTCATCAGCACCGCAAGCGAATCCTGATAGGGCATTTTCAGGTCGTCGTCGACGGAGTACATGAATTTGACAGCGAACTCCATCGCCCTGCGGCAGTTCAGCACGCAGGAGTCCACGTCGATATGCAGAAGATTCTCCGCCGCGATCGCCACGGAGGCGAAGGATTCAAAGCGCGGATCGGATTTCAGGAAATCAAAATTCGTCATGGTCGATACCTTATAAAACCGAATTATTACTGAATGATATTTGAATTTCTTTATTATGAATTAGATTAAGTATCTTTTTATAAATAGGACGAAACTCTGTCACAATTTCTTCTAATACCCTACTCTTTTCAGATCCTTGAAATCTATCAATATAATACTTTATTTTATCTCTATCAAAAGGGTCATCAATATCGAATCCCAATGCAATAAAGGCGCTTTCCGGCAACTCGCTGCTCGCTTCGTTAAGCTCACGCATTAAACTTTCAAAAATATCAAATTTTTTTTCAGTATTATTTGTATTTTCCACACTGAAAAATGAAGAAAACAATATAACACTGTTAACACTATTTCCAAGTTTTTGCAATCTATTGATCTCTGATTGTGTTTTTTGTATTTTATTCCCTCGCATATTTGAAAGATAATATAACACCGCACCTGTAAAAGCACTGGAGCCAATGGAAAGAAAAAAATTTGAAAGCCAGTTATGCCTTTTTAAAAAAATGACAAAACAAAACTTGCAATTGAAATAATTAGTATTGCAAGAGACCACCATAAATAATTCAGCCTAATTATCTGTTGAATTTTCAGTTTTCTTTCTTTTCTACTTATCTTCCTTATAAAAAAGAACATTTGTATCTTCTTTTTTATTATTTTTATCATTGAACAATTCCCCATTTATCAAAGTTCTAATTAAGTTCCTATGAAAAACTCTTAATACAATCTATCCAGTTCAATAAAGTTTTTTCATGAAGAACAACCTCCGCCTTCAAATAACCGTCATAATTTGCAAGAAAATATATCCGTGTCCCACTGTAATTCTTGACACAAAAACTGCCATGGGCAAATGCATTCCTTATAGCCGAAAACAAAGATTACATAACAAGTTTTTCATCATATTTCAGAAATACACAATATTCATCTGGTGGATTTATCGAGTTCATAAGTAAAAAGTTTATATCTAATTCGTTTTTTTTGGATGGTTTATAGTTTTCACGCAATGAACTTGACGCCTTGTCCAACATGTTTTTTTTCAATTTTGAAAACGCCGCACTTCCGGATATCCCAAAGTCTTGGAACTTTCCACCTCTCACGCTTGTTCCTGGGACAGGGCATTCAAATAAATAAAATTTCAGTATTTTTTGGAGATTTATATTTGAGATAGCAATTTTATCTGAAAATGTTTTTGAATATGTTTTTACACTTTTTTTTGACATTATCATCACCCAAAATATTTCTGCATCAGGCTTTCAAATAATAACTGCGCTTCGTCAAGGGCTTTTTTTACAGCAAATATCGATTTGTCGACCTGTGCTACAAAACGCAAAAATTCTTGCTGGATTGTCAGCGGAGGGACGACTATCTTCAAAGTGTTTATTGAATTGAAGTTTAATCCAGCTTTAACCGCACTTTGGTTTTTTAATACAAACTGCTCTTTTCCTGCGGTGCTTTCCATATAATAAGCGACATACAGGGGCTCAAGGACTTCTCGATCCAGCCGAATACAAGTCAAATGCTGGTTTATATATGCTCCGTGATCAGCAATCTCTTTTGTGACCACGCCAGTCCTTCCTAAATCAGCTGTAATACTGATAAGTAGATCTCCTTCCTGAACGCGAGTTCGCTTTGCCTCGGCATTGTCCGGCGCATTTACAGACTGCATGTTTTCAGTTGTGATGTGGCAATCTTTCACGTTCTTTATGGTGATAAACCATTCTGAGCCATCATCAATACAGTATTCAGCCCACCCGCGAGAACCTGATGTGAGGAAATGAATAAACTCGGAAAACTGGCAAATCGGGTAACCATGGGGATTTAGCTTAGGGTCCCCAAACATCTCGACAAATCGGGCTT
>JAFRTA010000176.1 GCA_017427315.1 Clostridia bacterium | reverse complement strand
GAAGCCGTTAAACCAGAATTTACAGACTCGAGACTCAAGACCCGAGACCCAAGATACAGACTTAAAGTCTGTGCGACTTGGTAAAAACTGAGATAACCCGCAGCTTTTTTATCGTTATCTTGCGCAGATTTCAGCACCTCGGGACTCGGGTCTCGGTACTCGGGATCTGAAGGATATATCGCAAAATGAATACGGGGGCAGGACGACCGGACCGCTCAGATCCGGCAGGGGGATTTCTACAAGATCGTGTTCCCTGTCGCAGATCCTGAATGAAATCGGAACATCTGTTCCTGACGTATGGATTATAACTTCCTTTTCTTCCGGGTTTGTATTCGAAAGAGCGAGGATTTTTGCTTTGCCGGCGACGGCGAGGGCGTACACTTCCCCGCCCTGCGTCGAGAAGCGCTCCTCCCCCGCCTCATACAGTCGAAGAAACTGTTCAAAGGCACGGTAGGTCTTCGTTTTTTCAAGGCCGGGCACGTGGAACAGCGGGCCGTATTCCTTCCAGAGCTGCGCGTCGTAGAAAGTCGCGAGATCCACGCCGCAGCGCTGCATTTCGTAAAGGGCCGCGGCGATATGCGACGCGCCCTTTTCGTTGCGCATATTGATATAGAATTGATTGCGGTAATCCGGCGTGTCGACGTCACAGACGCAGCAGTTCCACTCCGCGTCGACGCGCAGCGTATCGGAAAAGCCGTATTCGCTCAGCGTCCGGTCGACGAAAGCGAATTCCCTGTCTATTTTCTTTGTTCCCTGATTTCCGAGATACCCGTGCCAGGTGAAGAAATCCAGCGGCGCGCCCGTTTTTTTGACGTGCGCGAGAAAATCGGTAAAATACGAAGTATCGCCCTCGGTCCATTTGCCGCCGGCGTTTTTGCCGAGGATATAACAGCTCGAGTAACCGCCGACAAGGACGTCCGGGTGTTTTTCTTTTAGATATTTTGCCGTCACGGAATAAAGCCGATAGTACTCCCCCGCCGTGCCGATCCAGTTCGGCGGGCCGTACGGCTCGATTTTCGGGTCGAGGCCGTCCGGCTCGTTCCAGATCTCCCAATATTTTATTTGGGGAAAATAAAAGCCGTCCGCCCAGCCTTCGCGGTAGTGCCGGACGATATGCTCGCAGACGCGCGCCCATTTTTCCGGGTCGGACGGTGCGAAGATATGATATTTCTTCGGCGCGTGCTCGATCGTCGCGCCGAGGCGGTACATCACGTCGATCCCGTTTTCGCAGAGCGGCTTGATATACAGGTCGGTCAGCGTGAAATCATAGGCGTTTTCGTCGTCGGGATCGGCGGAAAAATCGGGGAAGACGTTGTTGATATCCACGTAATGCCCCGCGCCGTAGGGGTACGCCGTATCGTGCAGCCGCACGACGGGCGGCCGCAGCGCGAAAAAGTCCGGCAGCACGGGGCCGTAATCGACCTGCCGTGCGCAGTTGTTGAAGCCGTGCAGCGGCTTCATTTTTTTGATTTTTCTGTCAAAGTCGACGCGGATCTCGACCAAGGGACTCCCCCGTTTCCATGCGTTTGATGTATCAGATGTTTCCGGCGGGATCGACGGTTGTTTCAGGCGAGGGGCTCGCGCGCCGGAAAGCGTTTGAGATACAATAACTCGCCCGACGGATGTTCGCCGACGCGCTCAAAGCCCGTTTTTTCGTATAGCCGCTGCGCGCCTGTATTGTTTTTCGCGGTGCGAAGGATCAATCCTCCGTAACCGCGCGCACGCAGCAGCGCGAAGGTCTCGTTCAAAAGGAACGTACCGACGCCCCTGCCCTGATAATCGTCGCGCACGGCGATCCCGAGCCACGGCAGGGCGCGGTCGATATCCCAGAGAAACACGAGTCCCGCGATGCGATCTCCGTCCGCGGCGACGAAAAAGCGGTGGTCGGGCTTGCCGTTTTCGAAGAATTCCATCGTGCGGCGTTCGTTGCCGCGGTTCACGTTGAAAAACGCGGCGCTTTCTTCGCCCATATCGGCGTAAAATTTTATGATCTCGTCCCGGTCGGCGGGACGAAGCGGGCGGAAAGTAAGATTATCAGGCATGGGTTTGTCCTTTCAAGTTCTGATTTGGCGGGCTAACTCCCTGCGAGGGAAAAGGAAAAAGGGAAAAGGAAAAAGGGTCGGTGGATTTGCTTCGCAAATCTCATTATATAAGAGGAAACATCTCATTATCATAAAAGCATTTAACGCTATTTGTCTTTTACTAAACATATCATAGAATGAACAGGACTTTTTCCTTTTTCCTCATTCCTTTTCCCTGTAAATTCTGAATTAACGGCTCTGCCGTTAATTCAGAATTTAACAACGCTTCCTGCGGGCAGCGGTTTGCCGAATACGGGCGCGCCGAGAATGTAGGAAAACGGCTGTATTCTTACGCTTCTGCCGCCCCAGCCGGTGCCGCCGACTTCGTTCGCGTGGTAGACGATGTAATCCACTCCCCCGCTGGTAACGAAGCTGCAGTGGCCGGGGCCGTAAGATGTTTCGGCTTTGGAGAATACCGCGACGGGGTTTTTGATCCAGCCGCGGCGGCTGCCGGGATTGCCGACGAGCGTCATGATCCCGAGGCAGTAGTCGTCGGTCCAGCTCCCGCTTGCGGAATAGACGAGGAATATCCTGCCGTCATGGTACAGAATTTCGGGACCCTCGTTGATCGGCATCCCGTTTTTCTCCCATTTGCGGGTCGGCTCCGAGATCAGCGCCCGCTCGCCGTCGATGTGCGTCGGGCTGTCCATGCGGGCGATAAAAAGATCCTGTTCGCCGTTTTCGTCGCCCTTCCAGCCGGACCAGACGAACCAGAGGCCGCCG
>JAFRTA010000175.1 GCA_017427315.1 Clostridia bacterium | reverse complement strand
CCCGAAGCACTCCGTAAAATAAACGAAATCCGTCGCTTTTGCGTTTTTTCCGAAATTATCGGCAAGCATCACCGTGTAGCCGTCGGTCAGCTTCTCAAGCCGTTCTTTGTATTCCGCCGTGTCGGTCGTGTGCTTCAGCCGGAAGTTGTCAAGCCCGCGGTAGAACAGCTCGGCGTTCTGCGCCCAGGTCTCATACGCGGGGTCTTTTCTGCGGTCGGTCAGCTTTACCGTCTTTTTGAGCGCGGCGCCCAGATACTTCGTCACCTTTACGCTGCCCGCGCGGTTCAGATGCTGGTTGTTCGCGAAATCCGTCTTCGGATCGAGGCCGATCTTTTCTTTTGCGGCGGCGAGATCCAAAAATTTCACATATTTGCTTTTGTAGCTCTCCGCGATCTTGCGGGCGGAATTGACCGTCGTCTGCGTATCCTTCGCGAGAGCGTAGGGCATCGACACAACGAACAGCGTGATTTTGTTCGAGATCGCCGTCTCGATGATGTTTCTGAAATACTGTTCATGCTTTTCCGCGAGCTTCCGCGTATCCGTAAATTTCGTCACGTCCGGCAGGCTGATCGGCTGAATGTCGTCGCAGACCGTGTAGCCCTTGAAGCTTTTTCCGTAATACGCGCTGTTCCGGGCACGGATGCCGTCGTCGCTCTCCGTCATTTCCGCATAGCGGGAATGGAACTGCAGGAACGGGATCAGCGCCGACGGCAGGTCTTCGTTCCCGAACGCCGCGGCGAGCGCCTCGAGCCGGTTTTTCGACCATTTCATCCCGTAGGTGGATTTGATCGCGTTCGCCGCCGTGTCGTAGGGAACGTTCGTGTTGAGCATATACACGTCGAAAACCGCCGCTTTCGGCGACTGCGTTTTCAGCGCCTCGACGAAATAGTGCCAGGAGCTCCACACCGCCTGCGCCGGGGCGCAGAGATTGTATGCGGCGATCCCGTATTCGCGGTAAAGCACGCCGGGAGAGAGCCCCTCGTAGATGTGGCTCGTGCCGAGCCCCAGCACGTCGACGCTGTTCTTTTCCTGTTCGTAAAAACGCTTCATCGGAAGAATGCTGTCGATGTATCGGTACCGCAGGACGGCGTCGGTCCCGCCGACGGACAGGGCGAAGAGCAGAACGAGGCAGACAGCCTTTATGAGCTTTTTTTTCATCACGGCCGTTCCCCCCTTAAAATTCCGCGTAAATGAACGCGTTTGCAGGGAACGCCAAACCGTAGCGCCCGAAGACCAGCACCGCGATCAGCAGCGCCGCGACGAGGGCGTATCTTACGATCGGATGCTGACGTCGCAGCACCTGCGAAACGTTCTCTTTCCTGCGGCAGCGGATCAAATCCACGCCGAACGTCACCGCCGAAGCCGCCAACAGAATCCCGAATTCCGTCGCGTCAAGTCCGAGCCTGAACATGCTGCCGTTCAGCACGTTCCACGGGTCCGGTCGGGTAAACATGCGGGAAATATAGATCCACGCGTCGGCAAGGCTGTCCGAACGGAAAAAGATCCACGCGAGCGTCACCAGCGCGAAATTGCAGGCCGCGCGCCATACCCGGAACGGGAAAGACGCGGGATCGATCCGCAGTTTTTCATACGCGCGCCGTTTTTTTCGCGCGGTCAGACCGCCGATCAGTTGATAAACGCCGTGCAGAAGCCCCCAGACGAGAAAGGTCGGCCGGCTTCCGTGCCAAAGTCCGCAGACGGCGAACACGATCAGGATATTGACGTATTTGCGCACCGCTCCCCTGCGGTTGCCGCCGAGGGGAATGTACAGATAATCGCGCAGCCACGCGCTCAGCGAGATATGCCAGCGCCGCCAGAATTCCCGGATAGAGCCGGAAAGATACGGCGCGTCGAAATTGTCAATCACATCGAATCCGAGTATTTTCGCTCCGCCCAGCGCCATGCAGGAGAGTCCGGCGAAATCCGCGTAGATCTGCACGGAATAAGCGACGGCGCCGACGAGCAGCGCAAAGGAATCTCTCGCCCACGCGTTTCCGAAAACCGCATCCGCGACAACGGCGGCGCGGTCCGCAACGACGAGCTTCAGGAAATATCCCCAAAGCATCAGCGTCGCGCCGGAACCGATGCGGGAAAAATCAAACACACGAACGCTTCCGATCTCCTTGATCTGTGCGAGCAGGCGCCGCGAGCGTTCGATCGGGCCCGCGGTGAAACTCGGGAACAGCGTCAAAAACAGCGAGTAATCGATAAAACTGTGTTCTGCCTCGCGTTCCCCGCGATAAACGTCGACGAGATAGCCGCAGGCGGCGAAGGAGTAGAACGACAGGCCGACGGGAAGCACGATTCCCGCCGACGCATCGGACGGGATATCCGGGAACAGCACGGGCAGGAGCACGCCGGCGTATTTCAGCAGAAACAGCGTCCCGAAAACAAGCGTCAGCGCGCAGACCAGCAAGGGCTTGGCGCTTTTCCGATTGATAAGCCGGATCTGGATCAGCAATCCCGCCAGATAGGTGATAAAACATACGGCAAACGCCCAGAGCGCGCATTCCGGCTTTACCAGCGCGGCGTAAAGGAAACCGCAGCAGGCGAGCGTTCCGGCCCGCAGCTTTTTCGGCACGGCCGCATAAATCAGGAATACCGCGGAAAAAAAGATGATGTACTCGGTCGAAACGCAGGAAAACGACAGCATTCGGAACATCCGCAATCCCATCCTTCATTTGAATTTCGGCGCGGCGGGATCAAAAATCCGTCTCGTCCTCAAATACGTGCTCCGCGCATTTGATGCCGTCCACCGCGGCGGAAACGATGCCGCCCGCGTAGCCGGCGCCCTCGCCGCATGGATACAGCCCGTGTACGTTGGACTGGAAAAACTCGTCCCGCAGGATCCGTACGGGAGAGGAGCTGCGGCTTTCGGGGAAGGTGAGCACCGCGTCTTTCATCGCGAACCCCCGGAGTTTTCGGTCAAACGCCGTGATCGCCTGCGCGATCCCGTCCGTGACGGCGTCGGGCAGTACCAGACGCATATCCGAGCCGCGCACCCCCGTGGGACAGGTCGGCCGGACCGCGCCGAGCTTCGTCGTTTTCTTATCCGAAAGGAAATCGCCCACGAGCTGACACGGCGCGGTATAATCCCCGCCGCCCGCCTCAAAGCCCCTGCGCTCGAGCTCCCGCTGAAACGCGTAGCCGGAAAGCGGATCGTCGTCGGGGAAATACGTCGGCTCGATGCCGATGAGAATTGCGGAATTCGCGTTTTCGCCGTCGCGGGCGTAATTGCTCATTCCGTTGGTGACGACGGTGTTTTCTTCGGAAGAGGCGCAGACCACGGTACCGCCGGGACACATGCAGAACGTATATCCGCCCCGCCCGTGCAGCGGGTGGTTCGAAAGCTTATAATCCGCCGCGCCGAGCCGCGTATCCCGATAAAACTTCCCATATTGGGCGCGGTTGATCATTTCCTGCGGGTGTTCGATGCGGGTGCCGACGGAGAACGCCTTCTGCTCCATTTTCACGCCGCGCCGGCGAAGCATATCCACGGTATCCCGCGCGGAATGCCCGGTGCAGAGCACGAGACAGTCCGTCTCGACGTCGCACACGCCGCCGTTTTCGTCGGTATAGGATACGCCCTGCAAAAAACGGTTTGCGACGTAAATATCCGTCAGCCTGCAGCCGAAACGGACCTCGCCGCCGAGAGCGATCACCGCCTCGCGGATATTTTTCACGACGCCGCAGAGCCTGTCCGTACCGATATGCGGACGCGCGGAATACGCGATATCCTCGGGCGCGCCGTATTCGACGAGCGTGCGGATCACCTCTCGGATCCTTCCGTCCTTGATGCCCGTGGTCAGCTTGCCGTCGGAAAACGTCCCCGCGCCCCCCTCGCCGAACTGCACGTTCGAATCCGTGCAGAGTCTGCGCTCGCGCCAGAAGGTTTCCACATCGCGTCTGCGCGAATCGACGTCGCGCCCGCGTTCAAGCACGATGGGACGAAACCCCTGCCGCGCGAGCCACAGCGCGCAGAACATACCCGCAGGGCCGAAACCGGCGACCACGGGCCGGAATTCGGAATTGCGGCGGATCGGCGGCAGCTCGTAACGGTACGGCTCGTGATAAAACACCCGATTCCGCTCAAATGCTCCGGCAATTGATTCTTCCGCCGCGTCAAGACGCACGTCGACGGAATACACCAGGAAGATATCGTCCCTCTTGCGCGAATCGATCGACTCCCGGACAATCTCAAAGGTGAGAAACTCCTCCGGACGCACGCCGACGGTCTTCGCCGCGGCTTTTTTTATCTCATATTCATCCGCTCCGAGCGGAAGCTTGAGTTCGTTGATGCGAAGCATAGGTTGTCCTTTCAAATTCTGATTTATCGGGCTGACGCCCGAAGGGATGAGGGAGAAGGAATGAGGGATGAGAGAACGATAATGATACGCTCTGCGTCTCGGTTTATTCTCCGCGATTGTCGAAAAATGAACGCTATCGCGTCTTTTGAGGCAGATAATCAATTAAACAAGCCCTT
>JAFRTA010000174.1 GCA_017427315.1 Clostridia bacterium | reverse complement strand
GTCCGTACCCCTGGCGCAGACGCGCGTCGGTGCCGTTGTTCGCCAACATCGCGTTGAAATCCTCCAGGAACTGCGGCGAAAGGTCGTCGCCGCCCACGAACATCATGCGCGTGTTCGCAAGATGCGGGCCGTCGAAACCGGGCGTATCGTACAGCTTTTTGAACATATTCGGGATGCCGCCGATGCCGGATATGCGGTTTTTTCGATAAAGCTTCACCACAAGCTTCGCGTCGAACCGCATCAGCGGGATCAGCCGCGCGGCGTTGCACATCGTCATATGCATCGCCACCACGAGCCCCAGCGCGTGGAAAAACGGCAGAATGATGATCTCGCCCTCTTCGCCCGGATCTTCGATATGATCGATATAGCCCATTTTGTGGACGTTTTCGTTGATAGCCTTGTTCGTCAGCTTGATGGTCTTGCTTTTGCCCGTCGTTCCGCCGCCGTTCAGATACACCGCCACATCGCCGGCGTTACGCGAAACGCCCGGTACGCGGCGTCCGCGGTACAGGCGCATCACCTTTTTATAACTGACCGCGTTCCGGAAGCGGACGGGCAGCCGCAGAACCGCCTCGCCGCCCGCAGCGGCGGCGCCTTTCAGCAAACTTGCGTAATCGGAGCAATGGCAAAGCAAAACCGGCAGGCCGGTCTCGTTGATCGCGTTCACGTGATCTCTGCCTTTGTCGTGCGTCAGAAAATCCTTTGCCAGCAGGTCGAGGATCATAATGCCTTTTGAATGAGACTGCCGGATTGTCTCCAGCAGCACTTCGGTCGGCAGCAGCGGGTGCACGAAGTTGACAATCACGCCCAGCTTGTTGAGCGCATAAAAACCGACGACGCTCTCGATATCCGTCGGCAGGAAAATCGTATAGGCGTCTCCGTGTTTCAAGCCCAGCTCCAGCGAAAAATACGCCGCCAGAGCCTCGATATCGCGGATCATCTCGCTTCGCATGATGATCCGGTCCATATGCTGCGCCTGTTTATAATCGCCGAACCGTTCGGTTGCCGCCAGATAAAACTCGTAGCAGTTATAATCGCCGGATTCAATCATATTGCAGACAGGAAGCCCCGTTTCATTTGCATTGTTTCCCATTTTTGCATTCCTTTCGCGATTCTTGTCTCTCCATTATACTAAACAAACAGGTCGATATTCAACAGACAGTTCGTTATTTTTCAGATAATTAACCGTCAGACAGCCTGTTTTTTCTTTTTATCTAACAATCGATAGGCATTTTGTATAATATTTATCGTTTTCAGAGAAAACGGTTCAAAAAAAAGCCTTTTCCGAAACACAAGCGGCAGAACAACTCTGCCGCCCGTGTTTCAGAAATAAAGGGGTGTGAAAAAAGCAAAACAACGAAAAATTGTTTTACCGTATTTATTATACACGCTTGCCCCGGATTTGTCAATTTGTTTTCACTTCTTTGCCGTGAAATGTTACTTCTTTTTAATGATTTGTTTATACTCGGCCGAAACCGCGGACCCGCGCCGGCCGGCTGCGGCCCGAGCAGGGCCGGCATATAAAAAAGCGCGTATGCCGCAGGACATACGCGCTTTTTTTGAATCGAAACGTGTTTTGCAGGCTCTTACTTTGCGTCCGCAAGAATCGAACGCATCAGGTTTCTGACCGCGCCCGCCCAGTTGCCGTTCGGGCAATAAGATCTTTCAATACTTTCGACCTCATAGCCGTAGAAGCAGCTTCCGCCGGGAGTGAGATAGTTGGTCTTGAGGAATTTCGCGACGTGCTTGATACACGCGCCGACGGATTCGAACGATCTGTATCCGCCGTTTCCTCTCCAGCCGAACAGGTTGTTGTTGCTCTTGGCGAGGCCCGATTCGCCCCAGCCGCTTTCAAGCGCCGCGACCGCCGAAAGGAATACCGCGTTTACGCCGTATTCGGCTTCCGCCGCCAGGAAATCGCCGGCATACTGCTTCAGGGATTTTTTCAACCCTTTGGAAAGCTGCGCTTCGGTCAATCCGCAGGCGGAGAGCACGCCTTTCTGCGTGCCGTCGTTTTCCGACGCGATGGGTTTTTCCGCCGCAACGAGTTCGCTGTCGGCGCTCTGATCGGGTTCGGTAAGCTGCGCAGCGTTGCGCAGGATTTTTCTTGCATCGTTTGCCGTGACTCTGCCGTCCTCATCGAAATCGAACCGCAGGTTCGTCGACTCGAGCATCGCCGCAATGCGCAGCGCGCTTCTCGCGTCGGAGGATTTATATTTCGCGGCCGCCGCCGGAACGCAGAACATCGTCACGGCAAGCGTAAACGTCATAAGAACACAGAGTATCTTACATCGGTGCATTTTCATCGTGCATCTTCCTTTTTCTCTATTGATTTTCTTCTGTAAAAGTCTGTCATATGCGGATGCTGAGCGACGCATCACGTGGAATATAATACCACAAAAAAACGCATATGTCAATATTTACTAAACAGACTTCCGAAATATTCGAGCTTGACACAAGACAAAAAAGTCCGTTTTTTGTTGATACATAAGGATTTTTCGACATTTTCAGGAATGAAAAAAAATTTTGCCGATTTATGAACTATATGTTCAAATTAGACAAAACACACAATATATTGTGCTTTTACGACACGGCACAATGGGTACAATGCACAGCCAAAAAATGGAATAAAAAAAATTTTTTCAAAAAAATCCGCCGTTTTTGACACGGGATAAAAGAGGCGTTTCCGCGGTGGTTTCCGATGTATTTTCTGCTGTCAGTGGTGGTTTTACCTCCGCTTTTTAATGTCGAAAAAAAACCGCCTCCGAAGCGGAAGCGGCGCAAATAGAATAATAAATTTTTATGCCGCCGAGCCGGAATACTCCACGACGGCGATCTCCGTCATAACGCTGCTGACGGCTTTTACGATCTCGTCGAGCCGCTTCTGAACCTCATCGGTATAATACGCCTCTCCGCATTGCGAGCACTCCATGCACGGAACGTTGCGGATAATCACGATACATTTATCAAGATCGACAACGTGCGTCCTCGTCGCAGGCGTTACGCTGCCTTTACAGTGAAAACAGGTATTCATTCTTTCGGCTCCCTTCTTGTCATAAGATCATTTTCAAATTTGTCCGGCGTCGGGAAATACGCAGTAATAATATATACTGCATTTCCGTCGAATCCTATCACAACGTGAATGTATTCACCGCTGACGTTCAAGCCCAAAATCAAACAAGCGGGAAAAGGATATGCGTCAGGATACTGTTCGATTATTCTTCCCGTTCTTACTGCATTTATTACATCATCGCGAAAGATCCCTCGTTTTTGGATCTGTTCGGACGCGTGAACGCTCCAGTGAATAAAACCATTATCACATATTTTGCGCAATAATTCAATATCCAATTCCATAATATGCCCTCATTCTTCTGTATTGCCAAAGCTGTCACGCGCGATCGTCTCGTCGATTTCCCGATTGACAAAACCGTTCAAACTCTCTCCTTTTTCTTTCACAATAGCCCTGATAATATCTTTTTCTTTTGGAAATACGAATCAAAGGGGGGTAGTTTTTTAACGCATATAATATTATGATAATAAAATGTCTTTAAAAATATCAAATGTTTCTCACCTAAAACAATAAGAGTATTAAAGCTTAGCCAAAAGCTCTTTTTTCTTCGCCTCGTATTCTTCCTCGGTAATTGCTCCGAGTTCTTTCAGCTTAAGCAGTTTTTCAAGCGCAGAATAAGCGTCATCTTCCGGTTTCGCGGAATCGGTTGATTTCTTTTGCGCGGCAAATTTACCAAACATACCGGATATTTTTGATCCGGCGTCTTTTACGGATTTTCCGATTTTATCTTTAACAACGGATTCAGATTCCGTTTCTGTATCAGCCGATTCGCTTATTTGTTCGATTTCGACGCAATCGGCATCCAATTCCTCTTCGGAATAATCAAAGCAGGATTTGTCAAGCGTAGCTTGCAGACGATTTGCCATAGGAAGCATCGAAGCAAAATTTAAGCCGCCGGAGATAACGCCGCCCACAACGGGAATCACTTTTGAAATTCCCTGTGCAACAGTTGACTTTGTGACTTTCACGCCAATTGCGGCGCATATTTTCTTAACGATCGGATACCAGAAGGTCTTTGTAAGTGCTTTTTGCGGAAGTTTTTTCAGCGTGGTTTTCGCAATCTGAGTGGATAGAACACGAACCCCCGCTGCGGCTCCGGTCACGCCGAACATGACGCCGCAATAAAGGATCAGTTGGTTTCTGACCTTATCGTCGTCGATTTCTCCGTCCTGCCACAGATCCTGCGCTCCGTATAAATACGAAAGCTCCTGTGCTATCCGCAGCGTCATACCGAAGAACTGGAGAACGTCAGCCGGAATCGTGGCAGCCATCGCAAGTCCTCCGGGAATACCGGCAAGAAACGACGCCGCTGATGATTCGCTCGTACGGATTATAATCTGTTTCTTTGCGAGTTTTTCGAGCTGCTCGCGACCGATCCCGGCGGTTACCGGTCCGGCAGTCAAAATGTCTTGCAACATTTCCGGAGAAGATGAAAAAGTTTCGGCTAAAAATTTATTCCTGTCAACTTTTACTCCGGGGATTTTAACGGCTGTTGTGATAACGGTTTCCAATGAAAACTCTTGAGATTGCTTATCCATGGAGATAGATCTCCTTCTTATTTTTTCTTTTTTTTTCAGCTTCTTTTCGGATCGTTCCAATCAGTTTATCACTTCTGGTTTCACGACCGTCTTTATTTCTGATCGTTCCTGCAGGGAGATTATTCTTCTTTTCAAAAGTACCGACCGTACAGTCGCTTCTAACCGATCTTGCCATTTTATAAACCTCCATAATCATTTTATAAAATTATACATCACATTACGCCAATAGTCAAGAAGGAACGGAGGCTGATCGGAATGGCTCGGTCATTCGGATAAAGCCGTAACACTGCGGATGTACACCCACGCGGACGCGGAAAGCATGAAAAGGGCAAGTCAGATTTTCCGTAACGCGATCAAACAGAAACAGGCATAAAAAAAGCCGGGCAGCGATCTGCTGTCCGGTCATTTTTACCCCGAAAAACGGTCAGAAATAATATGCGGTGGTGGTTTCTGTGGTGGTTTTTCGACGATGTTAATATATCAAAAAAAGAAAAAAGCCCATAAACCGTTGATTTACAAGGCTTTTTTCTGGAGCTGATAACCAGATTCGAACTGGTGACCTCATCCTTACCAAGGATGCGCTCTACCGCCTGAGCCATATCAGCGTTTTTCGCCCGCTCTCGCAAGCAAAAGCTATTATACATATTTTATATGCGGTTGTCAACCGTTTTTTTAAATTTACCGGCTTTTATTTAAAATACATATAATACTGACACTTTATCATGCCGTTATACAGTTTTCTGCGCTTGTCGGCTTTTCTGCCGAAGACTTTTTCAAAGTCCTCGTCCGCCGTGATGATATTGTAGCTCCATCCGGGACGGCGGTCGAACAGCTTCCCCATCACGCGCGTCAGCTCCCGGGCGGTCGCCTCGTCCGCAAGGCGCTCTCCGTAGGGAGGATTCACGATCAGCGTACCTTTTTCGGTCTGCGGACGGAAATCCCGGATATCCGCCTTCGAAAAGGTGATATACCGATCCATTCCCGCTCTACGCGCGTTGCCCGAGGCAAGGTCGACGCTTCTGCTGTCGATATCCGAGGCGAAGCAGCGGAATTCCGCCGACGGTTTTTCGTCGGCGACCGCCGCGTCCCTCTCATCGATCCAGATGCGGCGCGGGACCTGCGGCCATTTTTCAGCGGCGAAGCTGCGCGCCTTGCCCGGAGCGACGTTATTCGCCAGCAGCGCGCCTTCGATCGCAATGGTGCCGGAGCCGCACATCGGGTCGTACAGCGTGTGATACCCGCGCAGACGGGCGAAACTGCAGAGCGCCGCCGCCAGCGTCTCCTTGATCGGCGCGGCGTTGCTCGCCGGTCGGTACCCGCGCTTATGCAGCCCGACGCCGGAAGCGTCGAGCATCAGCGTGACACGGTTTTTGAGGATCGAAAAGCTGACCTGATAGGTCGGCCCCGTCTCCTCGAACCACGATACGCGGTATTTCGATTTCAGCGCTTCAACGATCGCTTTTTTGATAATTGCCTGGCAGTCGCTGACGGAGTGCAGGTCCGAATTCAGGGAATACCCCTTTACGGGGAACGCGTCGTTTTTGCCGATCCAGCGCTCCCAGCCGTAAAGCTTCGTATGCTCGAAGAGCTGGTCGAAGGTATGCGCCTCGAACGAACCGATCACGACGGAGATCCGCTCCGCGTAACGGGAACGGATATTCGCCCGGGCGAGCATGTTTTCATCTCCGGAAAACAGGACGCGCCCGTTTTCGGCGGCGACGTCTTCCGCGCCGAACGCGCGCAGCTCCTCCGCCAGCGGAGCCTCAAGCCCGAAAAGGCAGGGGGCGGCAAACTGAATGTTCAACTCTGTGATTCCTTTCAGCCGAGGGCGATATTCGGGAAGAACACCGGCAGGACGCGCGCGGCAATGGCGAAATACAGGAACACTGCGACGGCGTCGACGAGCGTCGTCAGAAACGGCGTCGCCATGATCGCCGGGTCGAGGTGTATCAGCTTCGCCAGCATCGGCAGGCTCGCGCCGAGCAGCTTCGCCACGACGACGACACAGATCATGGTGATCGCGACGATGATCGCGACGGCAAGCGCGGACGAGGCGACCTGCGGGTCCGGATTTTTGAAATACTGGAAGTACACGCGCGCGCCGTTGATCACGGCGAGCACCGCCGCGCAGAGAAGACCGATGCGCAGCTCTTTCCAGACGACCTTGAGATAATCCTTCAGGTGCACTTCGTCCGTCGCGAGGCCGCGGATGATCAGCGTGGAAGCCTGCGTGCCGCTGTTGCCGCCGGTGTCGGTGATATTGGTAAGAAGATAAACGAGAAGCGGGAACGCGCCGAACACGGTGTTGTAGTGCTCGACGATGCTGCCGGAAATGATCGCGGAGATCATCAGCAGCGCAAGCCACGGGATACGGTGCAGCGCGTGCTTGAAAACGCTCGTTTTGAAATAGGTCTCGTCCGAGGGCGTGACCGCGCCCATGATCTCGAAGTCTTCGCTGATCTCTTCCTGCAGGACGTCGATCGCGTCGTCGACCGTGACGATGCCGACCAGACGGTTCTCGGAGTCCACGACGGGCAGGGCGAGGAAATTATACTTATCGAAGAGCTTCGCGACCTCTTCCTGGTCGTCCAGCGTTCTGGCGGAGATGATGTTCTCCTCCATGATATCCTCGATCAGCGTGTCGTCGTCGGAAATCAGAAGATCCTTGACCGTGACGATGCCCTCGAGGTGCCGCGTGGAATCGAGCACGTAGCAGGTGTAGACGGTCTCTTTGTCGATCGCCTCGCGGCGGATCCCCTCGATCGCCTCGCGGACGGTCTCGTTGCTGCGCAACTCGACGAACTCGGTCGTCATGATGCTGCCGGCGCTGCCGTCGGGGTATTTGAGCAGCTCGTTGATCTGCTTTCTCTGGTCGGGCGTCGACGCTTTCAGGATCCGTTTTACCACCGTGGACGGCATCTCG
>JAFRTA010000173.1 GCA_017427315.1 Clostridia bacterium | reverse complement strand
TAATTATTATATCATAAGAAAAAAAACTTTGCAAGAGGATTGATAATTGTTCTTTACAAAAAAAAGAATGTATGATATATTGATATCGTTCGGTAATTCATTTCCGATCCGTTTTTTCTAAACCGACGGCTTCGGCCGGGCATGAAAACTCGGGCGTGACCGAAATATCACCGGCATCTGCCGACGGTCAAAGGGGACGGCCGGAAACGGCTTTCCCTTCCGTGCTTGAAAAGGAGATTGAATTATGAAAAAGATTTTTGCTTTATTGCTCGTCTTTGCGCTGGTGTTTTCTTTCGCCGCCTGCGCGGGGAAAACGCAGAACGACCCGGCCGTTCCGCAGGCGACCGACGGCGCGACCGAAGCGCCCGACGTACCGACGCCCGAAAATCCCGTGATCCGTCTTGCGACCACCACGTCCGTCAACGATTCCGGTCTGCTGCCGTATCTTCTTCCCACGTTCGAGGCGAAGACCGGCTATAAGGTCGAAATCGCTTCCGCCGGCACCGGGATCGCCATCGGCTATGCGAAATCCGGCGACGCGGATCTGCTGTTGGTCCACTCGAAGAAGCAGGAGGAGGCTTTCATCGAGGAGGGCTACGCCTCCACCGAGCGCCTTTCGTTCATGTACAATTACTTCGTGATCGTCGGTCCCGAAGCGGATCCGGCGGGCATCAAGGATCTCGAAAGCGCCGCGGACTGCTTCAAGGCGATCGCCGATTCTGCCGCCGGTTTTGCCTCCCGCGGGGATAACTCCGGCACGCACAACAAGGAAACCGGCATCTGGGAAGCCGCGGGGATCGATCCCACGGGCGAGAGCTGGTACGCTTCCGTCGGTTCCGGCATGGGCGATACGCTGAACAAGGCGAACGAGATGAGCGTTTATACGCTGACCGACAAGGCGACCTATCTTTCGATGAAAGAGAGCCTGCCGAATCTCGTCATCCTCAAGGAAGAGGCGGACGACATGAAGAACACCTATTCGCTTCTCGGCGTGAATCCCGAAGCGGAGGCGTTCGCCGGCGCGGAGGTCGCGATCAATACCGAAGGCGCGAAGGCGCTCATCGACTGGCTGCTTTCGGACGAAGCCGCCGCGCTGATCGCCGACTACGGCAAGGAAGAATACGGCGAGCAGCTTTTCTATCTTCTCTGATCACGTATGGTTCCGGGGCTGCCGCCCGCGTATGGGGCAGGGAGAGTCGAACCCGACTCTCCCCGTCCTGAGCGCGGCAGCTCTTTTTTCGGTTTTATGATTGTTATCGTATGGAAGTTCTGAAGCAGGCTGTCGCCCTGATCCTCGGCGGGGATCGGGAGCTTTGGCAGATTATCGGCACGACGCTCGTGATGTCTCTTTTCAGCACCGGCGCTTCCGTCATGATAGGCGTTCCCGCGGGAATGCTGATCGGGCAAAAACGCTTTCGCGGGAAGGGGCTGATCTTGCGTATCACGAATACGCTGATGGGGCTGCCGCCGGTGTTGGCGGGGCTGATCGTGTTCATGCTGTTTCGCTCCGTCGGACCCTTCGGCCGGCTGCGCCTGATGTTTTCGCTTCCCGTGATGGTGATCGCGCAGGTCCTTTTGATTTCTCCCGTTATCACGGGGCTTTCCGCGGCGGCCGCCGAGGAGAAAGCCACGGCGCTGATGCAGACCGCCGCGGGGCTCGGGATTCCGCCGTTCCGCCGCGTTATGCTGCTGCTGCGGGAGTGTACGGGGCAGCTTGTGAGCGTCGCGCTTATGGGCTTCGGCAGGTCCATCGCCGAGGTGGGCGCCGTCTCTCTGGTGGGCGGCAATATCCAATTCAAAACGCGCGTCATGACCACGGCGATCCTGCTTGAGGCGAACCGCGGCGATTTCGAAAAGGCGCTCGCGATCGGGATCCTGCTGCTGCTTCTGGCGCTGCTGGTGAATATTCCGGCGTATTCTTTACGGGAGAGACTGAAATGATACGCATTCGGGAGCTTGAAAAAAAATATCCGCCGGATTTTACGCTTCGGATCGGCGAGGCGCAGATTCTGCCCGGCGACCGCGTCGCGCTGATCGGTATGAACGGCTCGGGCAAATCGACGCTTCTGCGTTTGCTCGCAGGCTTGGAGAAACCGGACCGGGGCGAGCTTATTTGCATCGTACCGCGGGAGCGGATCGGTTATCAGCCGCAGTCTCCGTATGTGTTCCGCGGCACCGCGGCGTATAATCTCGGCCTTGCGCCGCGCGCGCCGAAGCACCCGGAGGCGCTTTTGTCCGTTCTGGAACTGGACGCGCTTGCGGAAAAAAAAATGAACGCGCTTTCCGGCGGGGAAAAGCAGCGGGTGTTCCTCGGGCGGATGCTTGCGGGCGATTTCGACCTGCTGCTTCTCGACGAGCCGATGAGCGCGGCGGACCTGCAGACCGGCGCGCATCTTTCCCGCGTGCTGAAGGAATACTGCGATTCACGCGGGACGACGCTGGTCTTTTCCACCCATCTGCCGCGGCAGGCGTTCGATATCGCCACGAAGGTCATGCTGCTCGACCGCGGGACCGTCGCGGAATTCGGGGGCGTCGGGCAGCTTCGCGCCCCGCGCAGTGAATTCGGAAAACAGTTTTTTGCGCAGTGGAATTTATAAGGAGCGAGGAAAGATGCTGCAGGTAATCGGCGTACGGGAAGCGCAGGAGCTTGCCCGAACGATTGCGGAGAAAACCGACCGCACCGAGCTTTTGCCGCTTTCCGGCCTGCCCGGCAGAGTGTCCGCGCGGGACGTGCGCAGCGGCGAGGATATCCCGGCGTTTTCGCGTTCCACGATGGACGGATACGCCGTAATCGCGGGCAATACGTTCGGCGCGGGCGAAGCCTGCCCGGCGGAGCTCGCGGTCGTCGGCTCGGTTCGCATGGGGGAGCCGACGCGCCTGTCGCTGACCGACGGGACCTGCGCCGCGATTCCCACCGGCGGCATGCTGCCGGAAGCCGCCGACGCCGTGCTCCCCGTGGAGTATACGGACGCCGACGGGTTCGGCTCGTGCCTCGCTTACCGGGCGGTCAGCCCGTGGTAAAAGGTGACGCGCGCGGGGTATGACGCCGCGCGCGGCGCCGTTCTGGC
>JAFRTA010000172.1 GCA_017427315.1 Clostridia bacterium | reverse complement strand
CTCGCAGTAGATCTTCCCGTCGCAGTCGAACATGGGCGGGAAATTGGCGAACACGCGGGTATCTGCGCCGTCCCAGTCCAGCTCCGTGCGGCAGCGCACCAGCGCCTCGCCCCGGTACAGTGTGACCGTCTGTTTCCAGGCGAGTCTTTTTATTTTGTGTGCCTCATCGACGACGGTCCCGGTGAGGATGAACCGGCTGTAGATCTCGTTCGTTTCCCGGCATACGTTATCCGCGAAAACGGGACGGTGGTCCCTTTCCGGCGCGCTTCTGCCCCAGGGGCTGCCCTCGTCGACGCCCAGACACAGGCAGAGCCCGCCTTTATCCAGCAGCTCTCTGTTCGCTTTTTTATCATATACGCAGGTGATCTGCCTGCCGTTGGCCATCACGCGGAAATACTCGTTCTCGATAGTGAACAGCTCGCCCTCCGAGGAGCGGGAGCCCTTGGGCTCCGGTTTGTCGGAGGCTTTCCATAAAAAGACGCGGCGGCCGAAGGCGGGGATCTCGGTCAATACCCGAAGCTTTACGCCCACGCCCACCAGCATGGGGGAGAACTCCGGATCGAAGGAGGGAAGGGGATAGCCCTCCACGTCGAACACGTCCACGTGCTTTGTGCCCTCGGGGGCGTGCAGCGCCAGCACCGGCAGATTCGCCGGCTGGGCGGTCGGATTGAAATAGACCGCCGCGTTATAACCCTCGGGGATGGTGATATTCTCAAGCCGCGCCCATTCCAGCGCCGCGTCCCGGTAGATCTGTTCCGCGCCGCGCCGCACCTCGCGGATATAAGTTTTCAGCTCGTGATAAGACGCGTCGCAGTGGCTGCCGGGCACGTTGTCGTGGAACTGGATGAACGCCATCTTGTTCCACAGCGCCTCGATTTTCTTCTGCGGGTAGTCTCTGCGGGGGATCGCGTTCGGGTCCCAGCCGCCGCGCATGAGCACCAGCGCCGCAAGGGTCTCAGCCTCGATCAGAAGATGCTCCAGCTCCCGGTTCGCCTGCTTGATCTTGATGCGCGAGGTGTAGCAGCCGCAGGAGACCGGGTTGCCCTCTGCGCGGGTATCGATCTCATCCTCGGTGTAGTCTCCGCGCCGCAGCGCGTCCACCTGACCCCGGCACCAGATATCGTGATTTTCTTCAAAGGTGACGTATTTGATCTCCATATCCCGCTCGGCGGCCGCTTCCCTCAGCGGTCCGAACAGGAAATCGCCCACGCGGGGCTCCTCGGCGGTGATCATGACGAAATATTCGTCCTTGTCAACCTCCAGCAGTTTATCGAGCATTTCGCCCGCGCTCATGTTGCCGTAATAGGCGCTCTGCAAAAGCTCCTTGTCCGGGCGGGTCATATTATACGTGATATCGATGCCCGTGCCTTCGCAGAGCTCGCAGCCGATGCCGCGGCAGGCCTTGCAGGGCGGGATCTTCACACAGTCAGCGGTGCGCAGATTCGGCTCCGGCGGCTGCAGGAAACGGTTGTCCAGCACAATGAGCGTACCGTCGAGCCCGCGCCAGAAGGGCTTGTTGTTCTTCATCACCCGGTCGAAGATGATCAGCGCGTCGTATCCGATCGAACGGAAAAACTGCGGCAGCTGCGAGGCAAGGCCGAAGATATCCGGCGTGATCGCGTAGCGCGGCGTGTGACCGAATTCCTTTCTATAGTATTCCCGGCTGTAAAGGTGGTTGCGCACCCAGGATTCGCCCTCGGTGAGGTTCACGTCGATGACCGCCTCGCCGCCGCCGGCGAGCTCGATCAGACCCTTTTTCACAAGAGCCCTGAACCGTTCCTCCTGGTCCGGGTTGCGGCGCAGGAATTCCTTGACGACGAGCGACTGCTCCAGCTGATATTTCACGCCGTATTTTTCCGCGAAATCCATGTATTCGAGGATCTGCAGCTCCTCCACGTCCGAATAGGGACGCACCACGTCCCCGGTGTCGGGGTGGTTGAAATGATCCCTGAAGCAGCGCAGCCACGAGGGGTCCATGTGGTTCCGGGCGACGATGTAGACTTTTTTCATATG
>JAFRTA010000171.1 GCA_017427315.1 Clostridia bacterium | reverse complement strand
CGGATTACGAATACGATATGAAAATGCGCGAGCTCGTTGCGCTCGAAGAGAAATATCCCGCGCTGAAGACTGCGGATTCTCCCACGTCGCGCGTCGGCGGCAGCGCCGAAAGTCAGTTTTCTCCCGTGGAGCATACCGTCGTGATGGAAAGCCTGCAGGACGCGTTTTCCGAGGAAGAGCTGCGCGATTTCGACCGCCGCGTGCGCGACGCGGTGCCGGATCCGGTGTACGTCGTCGAACCGAAGATCGACGGGCTTTCCGTCTCTCTGGAATACCGAGACGGCGTTTTCGTGCGCGGTTCGACCCGCGGGGACGGCAGAACGGGTGAAGACATTACCGAAAACCTGCGCACCGTGCGTACGATCCCTCTCAAGCTCCGGCGCGCGCTGCCGTTCATCGAGGTGCGCGGCGAGGTCTATATGTCGCACGCGTCGTTCGACGCGCTCGTCCGCGAACAGGAGCTGCACGACGAGAAGCCCGCGAAAAACCCGCGCAACGCGGCGTCCGGGAGCCTTCGTCAGAAAAACGCCGCGATCACGGCGGAGCGGAAGCTTGATATTTTCGTCTTCAACGTGCAGCAGGTCGAGGGCGAGACGCTTTCCGCGCATTTCCGCTCGCTTGAATTTTTGCGCGAGCTCGGCTTCGTGACCGTGCCCGATTTTAAGAAGTGCGCCGATATCGACGAGGCGATCGGCCGCGTCCGCGAGATCGGCGAGATGCGCGGCGATTTGAGCTTCGATATCGACGGCGCGGTGATCAAGGTCGACGATTTTGCGCAGCGTATAAAACTCGGCAGCACCTCGAAATGCCCGAAATGGGCGGTCGCGTTCAAATATCCGCCCGAGGAAAAGGTCTCGGTGCTCAAAGATATCGAGATCTCCGTCGGCAGAACGGGCGTTCTCACGCCGACCGGCGTATTTGAGCCCGTCACGCTCGCAGGCACCACGGTCAGCCGCGCGACGCTGCACAACGAAGACTATATCGGATCGAAGGATATCCGCATCGGCGACAGCGTGATCCTGCGCAAGGCGGGGGATATCATCCCCGAGGTACTTTCCGTCGTCTCTCACGGCGAGGGATCCGTGCCGTACCGCATGCCGGAAACCTGTCCGTCCTGCGGGGCGAAGGTCGAACGCGACCCTTCCGAGGCGGCGGTCCGGTGCATCAATCCCGACTGCCCGGCTCAGCTTACGCGCAATATCATCCATTTCTGCTCGCGCGACGCGATGGATATCGAAGGCCTCGGCGAGGCGCTGATCGAACTGTTCGTGAAAAACGGGATGATCCGTTCCGCCGCGGATATCTACCGGCTGAAGCGGGAGGATATCGCATCGTTCGAGGGGATGGGCGAAAAGAGCGCGGACAATCTGCTCGCCGCGATCAAAAAATCGAAGCAGAACGACCTCGCGGATCTGATCTGCGCGCTCGGCGTCCGCCATATCGGCAAAAAGGCGGCGCAGCTGCTTGCGGTGAGATTCGGTACGATGGAGGATATCATGGCGGCGTCGCTTGAGGAGATCACGGCGATCGACGGGTTCGGCGAAATCATGGCGCTCTCGGCGGTGGATTACTTCTCCCGCAGGGAGACGAAAACGCTGATCGCGGAGCTCTCCGCCTGCGGTGTGAACATGCGCTCGCTCGCAGAGAAAAAGGACGACCGCTTCGCCGGTATGACCTTCGTGCTGACCGGCGCGCTCACGTCCTTTACGCGCGACGAGGCGACGAAGATCATCGAATCCTACGGCGGTAAGACGAGCTCGTCCGTATCGAAAAAAACTTCCGTCGTCCTCGCGGGTGAGGATGCCGGAAGCAAGCTTGTGAAGGCGAATTCCCTCGGGATCCGCGTGATCGGCGAAGAGGAATTCAGGCAGATGATCTCCTGATCAGAACAGTTCGCCGGCGTAAAACGCTTTTTCGAACCAGATATCGTCCGTCTCAAACGTCCTGCCTTTGAGATAACCGAGCGCGCCCGCGTCGGTCGTGAAGGCAAACGAGAGGGAATACGAATACAGACACTGTTTTTTATAGCCGCCGAGTTTCTTGTTCTGCGCGTTGGTGCCGTATTTTCCGTCGCCGAGCAGCGGATGTCCGATGTGCGCCAGATGCGCCCGGATCTGGTGCGTCCTGCCGGTGAGCAGGTCGATCTCGAGCAGCGAAACGCCGTCCGCAAAGCCTAACACGGTATATTCCGTTTTGATGACCTTGCCGTCGGGCTGCGGCTTGTTCGAGATAAACACTTTGTTTTTGTCGCTGTCCTTGCGCAGATATCCGGTCAGGATATCGTGTTTCTTCGGCATTTCGCCGATCGCGATGCATTTGTATTTTTTCGTGATCTCGCGGTCCTTGATCTTTTGATTTAGAACGCGCAGCGCCTCGGCGTTTTTCGCCGCGAGCACGAGGCCGCCGGTATTGCGGTCGATGCGGTTCGCGAGCGACGGGGTGAAGGAGTGTTCCGCGTCCGGGTCGTATTCGCCCTTCTCGTAAAGATAACGCTTGACGCGGGCGATCAGCGTATCGACGTATTCGTTATCGTCGGGGTGGCACAGCACGCCCGCTTTTTTGTTCAGGATTAGGATATTTTCATCTTCATAGACGATATCGAGCGTGCGCGGCGCGGAAAGAAAATCGTGTTTTTTCTTTGCGTCGGCGGCGAAGAATTCGTCGCTGATATACAGCTCGAGCACGTCTCCGGGCTGCAGCCGCGCCGAAATCTCGGTTTTTTTTCCGTTGAGCTTGATGCGCTTGGTGCGCAGACATTTGTACATCAGGTTTTTCGGCAGCAGAGGAACGGCCTTTGAAATAAATTTGTCGACGCGCTGACCGCCGTCGTTTTGTGATATCAAGAATGATTTCATTGAAAATCTCCCCGTTCGGAGTTGATTTATTTGCGGAATGACAAAAAACAGGAAAAACGCGTAACTTCGGAATTCGACCACAGCGGTCACAGAGAACGTCTGCGGGAGGAGTTCCTGAAAAACGGCGCCGAAAAAATGCGGGACTATGAGATCCTTGAGTTTCTTTTATTTTACTGCATTCCGCGAAAAGATACAAGACCCATTGCGAGAAGACTTCTGAATAAATTCGGCTCGCTTTCCGCCGTGCTGGACGCGAGCGTTAATGAGCTCGTCGAAGTCGAGGGCGTCGGGCGGAATTCCGCGGCGCTTCTGTCGCTGCTCCCGTCGCTCGCGGGTCGGTACCTCACGGACGGAAAAACGGAAAAGAAGGCCATGCTCTGCGACCATGAAAAGCTCGCGGATTATCTTGCCGGCTATTTCGTCGGGAAGTGCACGGAATGCTTCTTCGTGCTGTGTATGGACGGAGCGCGCAGGCCGATCCGCTGCGAGCTGCTCAACGAGGGGGAAGAATACAACGTCGTGGTCAACGTGCGCCGGATGGGGCTGATTGTCGCCGAGTCAAAGGCGGCCTACGTCGCCGTTGCGCATAATCACCCGCTCTCCTCCTCCGTTCCTTCTGCGGCGGACGTGGAGCTGACGCAGAAAATCGCCGATGTCGTCAGCGCCCTCGGCGCGCAATTGGTCGACCATCTGATATTCGGCACAGACGGCGATTTTTCCATGGCGAACAGCGGGTTTTATTACAGCAGATATTTCAGGTAAGTCAAAGCATCGCAGACGGAGGTATATCCATGAAGAAGTTTTCGTTCGGCACGCCCGAAAAATTCGTCCCGTCGTTTTTCTGTAAAGGGTTCCGATATGAGGAAACGCCCGTTTCCTTTTCGGAGGACCGTTTTTCCTGCCGGGACCTCGGCAAGGGCTTTCTTGTGGAGTACGAGACCGAGCCGGGAACCGAGATTTGGGGGTTCGGCCTTCAGCTAAAGCATTTCCGCCATACGGGCACGAAGCTGACGATCCGCAACAACGCCGACCCGCAGACGCCTACGGGAGATTCCCATGCGCCCGTTCCGTTTTTCGTGACGAACAAGGGCTACGGGATTTTCGTCGATACCGCCCGTTACGCGGAATTTTACAGCGGGAGGAAGAAAAAAACTTCCGCCGCGGAAAAAGGCGGGAATGAAATTTCGCTCAGTACGACCGAGCTGTATTCCGCGAAGACGGCGCTGGAAACGACGTATATGTCAATCTACATTCCCGTTGCGCACGGCGTGGACCTCTATGTGATAGAAGGCGGGACCGTCGGCGATATCGTCGCGCAGTATAACATGCTCTCCGGCGGCGGCTGCGAGGTCCCCGACTGGGGACTGGGCGTTCTTTATCGCTGCTGCGGCAGGTACGACCGGCACCAAATCCAAGACATCATCGACTACTTTAAAGAAAAAAAGATGCCCTGCGATACCTTCGGCCTGGAACCCGGCTGGCAGACGCGGTCGTATTCCTGCTCTTATATGTGGAATCCGCAGCGTTTCCCGGAACATGAGGAGTTTGTGAAAAGCGTCATTGACGACGGATATCATCTGAATTTGTGGCAGCACGGTTTTGTGCACCCCGAGTCGCCGATCCACGACGCGCTTCTGCCGTATTCCGGCGACTACCGCGTGTGGGACGGCCTCGTGCCGGATTTCTCACTGCCCGAAGCAAGAAAGATCTACGCGGAGCATTTCCGCAGAGTCGCGGTTTCGCTCGGCATCGACGGTTTCAAGATCGACGAGTGCGACGGCAGCGACAATACCGACGGGTGGAGCTTTCCGAACTATGCCGAATTTCCCTCGGGCATGGACGGCGAAGTGTATCACAACCTGTTCGGCGTGCTTTACGCGCAGACGATCCTCGAGACGCTCGAAGGCCGTCCGACCCTCTCCGAGGTGCGCAGCATGGGCGCGCTTGCGGCGAGCTATCCGTTCGTGCTTTACAGCGACCTTTACGACCACCGGGATTTTGTGCGCGGCATGGTGAACGCGGGGCTTTCGGGGCTTCTCTGGGCGCCCGAGGTGCGCGGCTGCCGTTCGCGCAAGGATATGCTCCGCCGCATGCAGACCGTCGTTTTCTCCGTGCACTGCCTGGTCAACGCGTGGAATTACGAGGGGATCCCGTGGGTGATCTACGACTGCGAGGAAGAGATCCGCGCGCTGCTGGAGCTGCGCCGCTCGCTTGTGCCGATGCTTTCAAAGGCGTTCGCAAAATATCACGAAACAGGCGTTCCGCCGATCCGCGCGCTGCTTATGGATTATTCGGACGATCCGGAAACGTACGGTATCGACGACGAGTATCTGTTCTGTGAGGATCTTCTGGTCGCGCCGGTCATCGGTGACGGGAGCGACACGCGCGAGGTCTATCTACCGCAGGGAAAATGGGTCGATTTCTTCACCGGCGAGGAAGTATCCGCCGGACGTTTTACCGTCACGACCGAAGGGATCCCGGTATACCGGAGAGTATCCGAGCCCGTTTCAGAGCCACGGGACGGTATCATGGATCGGGGCTCATAAAGAGCCGGGGCGAAGGCCGCGGCAAATCAGACGATATAATAATAACGGCTTG
>JAFRTA010000170.1 GCA_017427315.1 Clostridia bacterium | reverse complement strand
CGGCGCCTGCGGCGGGCGCGTGGCAGTGCGCCTGCGGCGCGACCGTGACCGGCAACTTCTGCCCGCAGTGCGGCGCGAAGAAACCCGCGCCCGCTCCGGCAGACGGCTGGAAGTGCGCGAAGTGCGGCGCGACCGCCACGGGCAAGTTCTGCCCCGAATGCGGCGCTCCGAAGCCTGCGGAAGACGGCTGGACCTGCTCCTGCGGCGCGGTCAATAAGGGTAAATTCTGCGCGAACTGCGGCGCTCCGAAGCCCGCGGGCGCTCCCCTTTACCGCTGCGATAAATGCGGCTGGGAGCCCGAGGACCCGAAGAATCCGCCCAAATTCTGCCCGGAATGCGGCGATCCTTTTGACGACAGAGATATCAAGTAAAATCTGAATTTGCCGCTTTGCGGCATTCAGAATTATGTAAGGGAAAAGGAAAAAGGAAAAAGGGATAAGAGCTTGTTTAATTCATTCTTAAATATAAATCGGCATTTTGTCTGTTTATTTAAGAATGAACCCCGTTATCTGACGCAATGTAATCAAAGCTGTGAATCCGCGAATACTTTTTCCTTTTCCCTTTTCCCTTTTTCCTCAATTCGGTCGATTTGTTAAACTCAGAAATATGATGAGGTGAGTCAACATGCCCAATCTGCAAGAATACAAGTGCCCGTGCTGCGGCGGAGCGGTCAATTTCGACAGTACGGTGCAGAAAATGAAATGTCCTTACTGCGATTCCGAGTTTGAGATCGAGGCGCTGAAGGCGCTCGACGCGCAGCTTCAGACCGCGGAGCCGGACAGCATCAACTGGACCGGAGCTGCAGGCAGTGAATGGTCTGCGGACGAGAGCGGGAATTTGCGCTCTTATATCTGCAAATCCTGCGGCGGCGAGATCATCGGCGACGCGCAGACCGGCGCGACGAGCTGTCCCTTCTGCGGCAACCCGGTCGTGATGATGGATCAGTTCAAGGGCGCGCTGCGCCCCGATCTCGTGATCCCCTTCAAGCTCGACAAGAAAGCCGCGAAGGCGAAATATTTCGATTATATCAAAGACAAAAAGCTTCTGCCCAGGGTTTTTAAGGATCAGAACCATATTGACGAAATCAAAGGCGTTTACGTTCCGTTCTGGCTGTTCGACGCCGATGTTGCCGCCGATATCCGCTACAAAGCGACGCGTACCCGTTCCTGGAGCGACAGAAACTACAATTACACCGAGACGAGCTATTTCAGCGTCAACCGCTCCGGTTATATTTCCTTCGACCACGTTCCCGTGGACGGTTCGTCGAAGATGGCGGACGATTTGATGGAATCCATTGAGCCTTTCGACTTCAGGGATGCGGTGGATTTCCAGACGGCGTATCTCGCCGGGTATCTTGCCGACAAATACGACGTGTCCCGCGAACAGAGCATCCCGCGTGCGAACGAGAGAGTCAAAAGGAGCACCGAGCTTGCCTTCGCCGAAACCGTACAGGGCTATAACACGGTCACGCCCGAGGCGTCGAGCGTCAACGTGGGCAACGGCAGATCGCAGTACGCGCTCTATCCCGTCTGGCTGCTGAATACGACGTGGAACGGGCAGAAATATACCTTTGCGATGAACGGGCAGACCGGAAAATTCGTCGGCGACCTGCCGATGGACAAGGGCGCTTACCGCAAATGGTGGCTGATCTACTCCGGCGCGGCGACCGCCGCGGCCGCCGCGATCGCCGCGGTTTGGTATTTCTTTATGTGAGGAGGCGGAGAAAATGAATAAAAAATTATTATCCGGTTTTCTTGCCTTCCTGCTGATTTTTGCCCTTGCGCTTCCCTTCGGCTGCGCCGCGTCTGCAGAGGGAGCCGACGACGCCGTCGTTCTGTTCGCTTCGGACGATTCGATGACCGTCGCCGCGAACGGTTGGCTGCTTGTGAACGACGAGGCGGACCTGCTTACGGATGAACAGGAAAACGCGCTCTTCGCCGAATTCTCCTCGATTAAGGAAAATCACAACGTGAACGTGGCGGTTGCCACCGTTCAGTCGCTGGGCGGGCAGACCGTCGAGAATGCGGCGGAGGACTACGTCTACAACAAAAGCGGCCTCGGGAAAGATACGATCGTTCTGTATCTCGCCATCGGCAGCCGTGATTTCGATATTTTCGCCACGATCGGACGCGCCGAAGATATCTTTTTCACCGAGGGGCGCGAATACATCTTCTCGCAGGTCCAGCCGCTGCTGAGCAGCGGGGATTACGCCGGCGCGTTCAGCACGTTCGGCCGCATCTGTGGGGATTTCATCGCCCGCAGCGACGCGGGAGAGCCCTATACGAGAAGTTCGTTTGCAAAACAGAGAAACAAAAGCCCGATCTGCTTCGTGATTGCGGTTGCCGCGGGTCTTCTCATCGGCACGATCATCATGTCGAAATATAAGGCGCAGCTCAAGACCGTTCATAAACGCAACGAGGCGACCGGCTACACGCGTCCGGGCAGCATGCGGGTCACGGCGGCGAACGAGATGTTCCTTTACAGCAACGTCAGCAAAGTGAAACGTCAGACCGAATCAAGCTCCGGCGGCTCTCACAGCTCCCATACGAGCGGCGGCGGGCATACGTCCGGCAAATTCTGATTTATCGGGCTCTGCCCGATAAATCAGAAT
>JAFRTA010000169.1 GCA_017427315.1 Clostridia bacterium | reverse complement strand
GGAGAAGGGATGAGGGAGAAGGGATAAGGGCTTGTTTCATTGATTATCTGCCTCAAAAGACGCGATAGCGTTCATTTTTCGACAATCGCGGAGAATAAACCGAGACGCAGAGCGTATCATTATCGTTCTCTCATCCCTCATCCCTTATCCCTCATCCCTTCGGGCGTCAGCCCGACAAACCCGAATCTGCGCGTTTTTCCCGAATGTCAAAATCACTCACGGCTCAACACGCAGCGTTCCGCGCGCCTCACGCGGCGGGAATCATCTTCTCCGGCGTCGGCTCAAGCCTTGCGGCGATCCTGATAATCAGACGCGCGTCGGCGGACTTCACCTCGCCGTCCGCATTCACGTCGGCGAGAAACGTCTGCGTCCCGGTCAGCGTCCCGATCCCGGCTGCGGCGCGAAGGGCAAGCCGCGCATCCGCGGAATTGACCTTACCGTCCGTATTCACATCTCCGAGGGAATACGTCGGCCCGACGTCGTAATTATCCGCCCGGAGCAGCGTCAGCTTCGCGCTGTTTTTCCCGTACCAGCTTCCGAAGCTTTTCTTGGAAAAGTGAACGACGCAGTCGTTCTCCGCGTTGCAGTCGTAGATCCATACGCCGTCGCTTTCCAGCCCGCAGACAATCATCGAATGCTTCCAGGGCTTATCGAACTGCAGGATATCCCCAATCGCCGCCCGCGCAAGAAGGGCCCGCACGTTTTCCGCGGTAAAACTGCGGACGGAGCCGAGGGGAACCATTCCCACGTTGTTTTCGCCCGAATACGACCACTGCCGGTACGCGCCGGAGCCGGTCTGACCGAAGATATGATATACGGCCATTCTGGCGAACCCCTTGCATTGGTTCGACCCGTGAAACTCCGCCGTCCAGCGGCTGCCTGCCGGATAGGACGCTTTGAAGGCTTCGAGCCTTTCCCGAACCGGGGAAGAAGAGATCGCGTCTGCCGTTACTGCGAACCGTGCCGCCGGCATGAACCCGACCGAAAGAAGAAAGACGAGAACCGCACAGACCGTTTGCCGTATTTTTTTCATAATTCAATATCTCCGAACGCCGTATTGTTCCGATGATGCCGTTTGGGATAAGGAGAAGCCGACGGAGTCCGTCGGCTTCTCCCGGTATTTGTTTATAAACCGAGCTGTCTTCTCTTATTTCACGCTCGCGGCGAACCGTTCAAACTGCGCCATGCCCTCCGGTGTGCGGGCGAAAACGCCGCACTGCTCGAGGATCTGCGAGAATACGAGACCGATCTCGTCGCGAAGGATCTGATCGACGTTCTCTCTGTCGATCTTCTCATACTTCGCTGAAAATTCCTTCACCCACGCGGCGTGCTTCTCGATCAGCGGGTCGGCAGTGATATCCTTTCCCCCGACGATCGCGTCGGCGAGCGCCGCCATCTCCGCTTTCAGGCGAGACGGAAGCACCGCAAGCCCCATGACCTCGATCAGGCCGATGTTCTCTCGCTTGAGGTGGTGATGCTCCGGGTGCGCGTGGTACACGCCGTCCGGGTACTGCTCGGTGGTGATATTGCAGCGCAGGACGAGGTCGATCTCGTAATCGTCGCCCCTCTTGCGGGCGATGGGTGTGATCGTGTTATGCGGCGTGCCGTCCGTTTCGGCGAAGATGAACGCCTCCTCGTCGGTGTAGCCGCGCCATGCGAGCAATATTTTATCCGCGAGGTCGACGATGCGGTCGGTATCTCTGCCGGAAAGACGGATCACGGACATCGGCCACTTCACGATACCGGCTTTTACGTCGTCATACCCGTCGAAACGCAGCTCCTTTTCGACGGGAGCCTTCGCCATGGCGAATTCGTAGCCGCCGCCCTGGAAGTGCTCGTGCGTCAGAATGGAACCGCCGACGATAGGCAGGTCCGCGTTGGAGCCGACAAAGTAATGCGGGAACAGCTTCACGAAATCAAAGAGCTTGCGGAACGCGGAGCGGTCGATGACCATGGGCACATGCGCGCCGTTGAACACGATGCAGTGCTCGTTGTAGTAAACGTAGGGCGAATACTGCATGAACCAGTCTCCCCCGTCGATGGTGAGGGGAATGACGCGGTGGTTCTCGCGCGCCGGATGGTCGAGCCTGCCGGCATAACCCTCGTTCTGCGGGCAGAGCAGGCATTTCGGATATTTATCCCCGCCGGCCGGCTTCGCCGTGCGCGCGGCGGCAATCGCCTTGGGGTCCTTTTCGGGCTTTGAAAGGTTGATCGTGATGTCGATATCGCCGTACCCGGTTTTCGTGACCCATTTGATATCGTTCTTGATGCGGTAACGGCGGATGTAATCGCTGTCCTGCGAGAATCGATAATACCAATCCGTCGCCGTCTTCGCGGAAGAACCGTACAGACCGAAGAATTTCTTTCTGACCTCGGAAGGGCGCGGCATCAGGCAGTTCATCAGGCGCGTATCGAACAGGTCGCTCGCAGCGATCCCATCCTCGATCACGCCGCGCGCGCGCGCGTCGTCGAGCAGAACGCCAAGGATTTCCTCCAGCGGCGCGTCGACCGGCTCGGCGGACACGAGCGTGTCGTACTTCATGCAGTCGAGCAAAAGATTCGTTGCGTAGATCCGGTCCGCGTCGGCGCAGAGACCGGTTTTTACGCCGTATTCGACGAGAGAGGCGATGGCTTCGCAGTTTGTCATGTTGATTGATCCTTTCTGAATTTGAAAACGGTCGACGGTCGACGGTCTACAGTCGACGGTCTGCGGTCTTTGGTCTTTGGTCTACGGTCAACGGACAACCGGCAACGAGCAACACCCAACACGCAAGGTGCAAAACGCTCTCACGATATCACAACTTTAAACGTGACCTTTTTGCCTTTTTTCACAAGCACACTGCCCTTATCGAAGGCGCTTCTTTCGATCGCGGCGAAGCCGTCGGCGATCTTTTCGCCGTCCACGCTCACGCCGCCCTGCTGGATCTGACGGCGGGCGTCGCCCTTCGACGGACACACACCGATTTTCACAAGGATATCCGCGACCTGGATCTTTCCGGCGGTGAAATCGGATTCGGCGATCTGCTTCTCCGGCGCGTCCTCCGCCGAGGCGCCGAACACCGAGCGCGCGGCGGCTCTCGCCTTTTCGGCTTCCTCCCCACCGTGGATCAGCTTCGTCAGCTCGTAGGCGAGCTTCTCTTTCACGGGATTGAGCGCGCTGCCCTCGAGCTTTTCGTATTCCGCGATCTCGTCGAGCGGGACGAAGGTGAGCATCTTCATGCACTTGCAAACGTCCGCGTCGGCGATATTGCGCCAATACTGATAGAAATCATAGGGCGAAGTCTTTTCGGGGTCGAGCCACACCGCGCCCTTTTCGGTCTTGCCCATTTTTTTGCCCTCGCTCGTGAGCAGCAGCCCGAAGGTCATGGCGTAGACCTCGCGGCCGTCCGCGCGGCGGTTCAGCTCCACGCCGCCGATCATGTTGCTCCACTGGTCGTCGCCGCCCAGCTCGAGTTTGCAGTCGTATTTGCGGGCAAGGCAGAGGAAATCGTAGCTCTGCATGATCATATAGTTCATTTCGAAGAAGCTCAGCCCCCGCTCAAGGCGCTGCTTGTAGCACTCCGCGGCGAGCATCCGGTTCACCGAGAAATGCACGCCGACCTCACGCAGAAAATCGATGTAATTGAGGTCGAGCAGCCAGTCGGCGTTATTGACCATGATTGCCTTTCCGTCGGAGAAATCGACGAGCCTGCCCATCTGTCTGCGGAAACATTCGATATTGTACGCGATCGTCTCGCGCGTGAGCATCTTGCGCATATCGGTCTTGCCCGAGGGGTCGCCGATGAGGCCCGTGCCGCCGCCGAACAGCGCGATGGGCGTATGCCCCGCGCGCTGCATGTGCGCCATCACCATCACGGAAACGAAATGCCCGATGTGCAGGCTGTCCGCGGTGGGGTCGAAGCCGATATAGAATTTCATCGGCGCGCCGTCGACCAGCTCGCGCACCTTTTCCTCGTCCGTCGTCTGCGCGACAAGCCCTCTTGCTTTCAGTTCTTCAAATAACGTCATAATATACCCTCCCGACGCCCGCCGAGCGTCTGTAATTTAACTGTGACCTGTGAAATGTGAGATAAGGTGCCGGGTGTTGGGTGTTGGGGTGCAAGGTATAAAATCCGAACTCCGCATAAACCGCCTCAAGACTCAAAACGCAACGCTCAACACGCAACACGCAAAGCGTAAAACCACCGTCTCAACACTCAAAACTCAACACTCACCCAGCATCCGCTCGACCGCCTTCAGCACGCCGATCGCCGCGGGGACATCCGCGTCAAAGTCGATCACGCCCGCCTCGACCGAGCAGGTGTCGCAGCCGACCCTGCGCAGCGCGGAGATAAAGCCGAGATAATCGAATTCGTCGGCGCTTTTCATATAGATACGGTTGCGTCCGTCGCGTCCGCGCGGGCAGGAGATATGCGCGTGGCGCAGCTTGCCTTCGAGCTCGAACATATTCGACCATTTTTCTCCGGACTCGACCATATGGTAAAGATCCGCGAGCACATAGATATTGTCCGCCTTCGCCGCCGCGGCGAGCATCGCGCCCTCGCGCACGGTGTTGATCAGGTTGCACTCCGCGGGACGCAGCGGCTCGACCGCAAGGATCACGCCGTATTCTTTGAACAGCGGCGAGACGATGTCGTGCAGAAATTCCGCGGTTTCATTGAACGCGGTGTAATAATCCTCGCCGGGCTCAATCTGCTTTGCGCCGCCCGAGCCGAAAATCACCTTTTCGAGTCCGAGGGGCCTGCCGTATTCCAGACCGCGTTTCACGTAATCGTAAAGCTTCGCGTTATCCTTCTTCGGTCCGTGCGGTTTGAGGTCGCCGGGCAGGAAGCAGTTGACGACCGTGCACGGCAGGTCGTATTCTTTCAAAAGCCCCGGCGTGACCGCCTTTTCTTCGGGACTGCCGTTCACAAGATACTGAAAGCTGCCCTCGACGTAATCGTAACCGCTCTCTTTGATGAGCCTGATTTTGTTTTCTTCCGCGATGCCGCCGCAAACGCCGAATTTCATTTTAATTCTCACCTTTCGTTGAATAGTATTACCGTGTGAATGTGTTGAGTGAAGCGAAGGAAGCTGCGCGACTTATTGATTATAAGGAAAGAGAATAG
>JAFRTA010000168.1 GCA_017427315.1 Clostridia bacterium | reverse complement strand
TTCAGGTGTCTTGAAAGGCGAACGCAGGAGGAAAGCACCACGTCGCCCTGCGGCCCGTTTCCGGCATACCATTTATTGCGCATCGTCTTCCGCCTCCATTCTTCTGATTTCGTCGCGCAGAACCGCCGCAAGCTCAAAATTCTGATTCTCGACAGCCTCTGCGAGCTTCTGCTTCAGCTCCGCCGTTTTATCGGGCGCCGCGGCGGTCTTCTGCGGCGTTTCAGCCGCAGTCCGCGGCTTTTTGCCCACGTGCGCAGTCTGGCCGTGGATCTTTCGCAGCGAGGGCAGAAGCTTGTCGTAATACAGCTCATAACAGTCCGCACAGCCGACCTTGCCGCTCTTGACGATATCGTCGAAGGAGCAGCCGCATTTTTCGCAGCGGATCACCCGGTTGGAAAGACGGCTGATCGGGATATCCCCGAGGAAGGAACCGAACAGCTCGCCGAGCCCGTTCCCGAGCCCGCCGAGCGGCGACGCGTAACCGAGCTTATCGGCGCATTCGGGGCAAAGGTGGTATTCCGCCGCCGTACCGTTGACGATGCGGCGGATGTGGGTAGACGCTTCATTCCGTCTGCAGTTCTGACAAAGCATACCGAACCTCCATATTATATCATTCAACTGATCATATTTTTGCATCTGCCGGCTTCTGTGAAACTTAAAACCGACAACGGAAAACCGGAAACTAACTCAACGCGAGCAGAAGCTGCTTGAGGATCGCGGCGCGCACCTCGTCCGCCTGCTCCCGCGGCAAAGCCCGATAGCCTCTGCCGTCGACGGCGGCAAGCAGCAGCCGCGCATCGGATTCGCTGATAAAGTCCTGCCGCGCAAGGTTCAGAATATTCACCTTTGCCGCCCGCTCCTCCAGCGAAGCGCCGATCGAGTTGACCAGGTGCATAATGATATGTTCCCGCTCGCAGCCGATGCGCGTGATGCGGATATATCCCCCGCCGCCCCGGCGGCTCGTCACGAGGAATCCCTGCTCCGGCGTAAAGCGCGAGGCGATCACGTAGTTGATCTGGCTCGGCACACAGCCGAGCTTATCGGCGAATTCGTTCCGTCGGATCTCCGCCTCGCCGTCGCGGTTGATCATATCCATCAGCATCTGCGCGATCACATCGCTGATATTCATTTTTATCACCCGCCTTGCCGTTTGTCTTTGACTTTCTTTAACCATTGTTTCCATTATACAGACCTTTGACGCATTTGTCAAAGGTCTGCGGTAAAATCGGTTGTAAATTTTCTGTGTACGGGGTCAGTTCTGGATCGAATTGGTCCTTCTGGAATTGAAATGAACGTAAGGATCCTCGAATTCCATCAGCTTCGCCGCGACTCTGAGGATCAGGCGCGCGTCGATCGAGTTGACTTTGCCGTCTTCGTTCACGTCGGAGGTCAGGAAGCTGTCGCCCGCGATCTTATCAAGCTTCGCCGCGTAGCGCAGGACCATACGTGCGTCCTTTGAATTGACGTAACCGTTCAGGTCGGCGTCGCCGCGCTTGAGCTCGTTCGCATCCTTGAGAATGCCGAAGGAGTCGATCTCACGAAGCTGATCGCCCTCCACAGTATAGGAACGGAAGGTGAACTTGTTGCCGTCGATCGTAACCGCCGTAAAGCTCGGCAGGTTCGTTTCGACGCTCTTGGCTGCGTCGGGGAAGTAATCCTTCGTCTCTTCGGCGGATACGCCCGCGTAATGCTTGGGACCGGCGGTGCCGTTGATCGAATAGATCGTACCCTCGGGATTGACGAACGCTTCGACGATCGCGACGCCGTTATCGTAAATTACGTCGTGTTCACAGGTGTTATCGACCACGATCTTCTTATCAAGCACGTTGTATTTCAGCGGCTCGGTGCGGTAATAAACGTGATCGTGCCCGCTGAACACCACGTCGATATCAAGCTCGGGCATCAGCGTGACGAGCTGGCTGCGCAGGCCGACGATATCGTCGTCGTCATAATGGTCGCCGTTCGAGAATGCGGAGAAGTGCATCGCGACGAATTTCCAGTCGGCGTCGCTCTGCTGCATATCCGCGGTAAGCCACGCGAGCTGTTCCTCGGAAAGCTTGCCTTCATTCTTGCCGCCGGACTGCAGGTCGTTCGTGTTCAGGATCGCGAAATGCGCGTTGTTGTAGTCGAACGAATAGTAAATGCCGCTGTCGGTATACTGGAAGCCGCCGAGGTCCTCGCCGGGATGGTCGACCGAGTAAAGACTGCCCTCGTAATCGATATTGAAGTTCTTGACGATCGCGTCGTGCCCGTAGGCTTCATGGTTGCCGGAAACCGGCATGATCGCGGTATGCAGAAGGCTGTCGGACGCGGTATCGAAGAACGCCTGCCACTGGTTGAAGTTGTCGCCGAAATCCACATGATCGCCGGTATGCAGCACGAAGCCCGCGTCGGGATACCGGGCGAACGCCTGACGAATCAGGTTTGCCCATCCGCTCTCATAAAGCGCGGGCGAGGGAGCCTGCGTATCCGTCACATGGAAGAAGGTGAACGCGGAATCATCCGCCGAGGAGGTCGTGAAGGAACCGATATCGCTCCACCAGCCCTTGTCGGCGCAGCCGACGCGATAAAAATACGTCGTGCCGGGCTCCAGATCCGAAATACTCACCTCGTGGTGCACGGTTTTGATCCGGAAGGGGAACAGACCGTAAATGCCGATATCCAACGCGAAATATTCTCTGTCGGAATACTCTTCCTGCGTGAAGATCGATTCGTCCTCGGTCGGCTCGCCCGTAAACGCAGGCAGCGCACCGTCTTCCCCGACCGCGTGGATCTCGATATCGGTATCGACGATCGACGCCTTCGTCGTCCAGCTCAGGTTGAACTCGGTGGAGCTGTCGGAACCGAAGGACGGCGCGACCAGCGAAGGAATACGCAGGTTTTCTTTCGTCGCGGGGACCTCGACGGGCCCTTTGTAGTTATAGATCACGTACCAGTCGCCCTTGAACTGCGGGTCCTCGTCGATCACGAGAGAGGAGAGGATCTTGGAAAGCTGATAGCCGAAACCGGTCCGGACTTCGTCGGTGTAATACTTGTTGATCAGATAATCCTCAACCTCGGCGACACTCTTGCCGTATTTGTCGAGAACGCCGTAGGAAAGCACCTTTTCCGCAAGGCCTTTGATGCTGATATCCGTCAGATCCACGCCCTGGTCGGCGATTGTCGCGATCAGGCCGGAAAGCAGGCTGATCACGTCGACGCCGGGCAGACCGATCAACTGCAGCGCCTCGGAAATGACCTGCCCGTAAAGCTGGAGCGTCTCGTCGGTAGCGTAATACGCAAGATACTGCCGGATCGCCTCGCCCGACGCGTATTCGCGGATCATGTTGAGCATCTGTCTTGCCTGCGAGGTGTTGAAGTCGACGAAGAACGTCGTGGGATTGAACATGATATTGGAAAGAACGTCGTTCAGCAGAATCTCGTCGACGAACGCCTCTTTCACGAAGGATACGATCGAATCGACGAGCGAGCCGTCGTCAATCTTCGCAAGAACGTCCTGCATAAAGGGATCGTCGGAAATATCCTCGTTGCCGTTCGTCGCGTAAACGATCGCCGAGAGGATCACGTCGCCCATCGTGCCCTTCGGCGAAGTGCCGAAGCCGTAGGAGCTCTTGAATTTCGTGCAGGGCTTGTCGGAGACCTCAATCGCGCAGAACCGGTCGACCAGCCCCTCAAACAGCTCGATGGTGCGGGCGGGATCGTCGATATACTGATCCGTGATCTGATCGGCGATATCGTCGATGACCGCCATGAAATTCTCGGGCGCGAGGATCGCGTTGTTGTTGATATGAAGGCCGCCGTGCAGAAGCTCGTCAAAATACTTCGTGAAAGAAAACTCCGTGCCCTTGTAATCGGAAATCAGGCTCTCGACATAATTCACCAGGCCGAGATCGGAAATCTGCGAGAGCTCCCGCCGGAGGGTGGGTTCCAGCGCGTTTTTCAGGAACTGCGCCGCGCCGCCGCCGTAAATCTCTTTGAAAGAGGCTTCGCTGAAGGGAGAGGCGAAGGTCTTTCCGTTGGCGGAAACGCGCTGCGCGGAATCGCACTCGCGCTTTTCGAACATGGCGCTGATATAGCCGTTCGCCTGCGGATAGAACGTGGTCAGGCGGTACTGGTTCGGGAAATACCCCAGCGCGCAGGTGCCCGCGTCGTAGAGGGTCTCGCCGTTATCGGAGATCACGGAAGCGATATCCGTAATGTGCGTATTGCCCGTAAAAATGAAGTGCATTCCCGCGTCGGCGAGCGTCTCGCCGATCTCCTGCCAGCCGTCGGTCAGGTAGCCCGGCAAAATGACGGAGGTGGCGTAGGTCTGCTCGGTGATCGAGCAGTGCGTCATGCCGATCGGGACCTGCCCGAACTCCTTCGCCTCTTCGATCTGCCCGCAGACCCAATCAAGCAGGTCGCGGTTGATCTTGCCGCCCTTTTCGGCGACGTTCGCGCCGGAGGAAGTGTTATCGTAAGTAAAAATCGAGGAATCGATCGCGATCAGCCGGTAGCCGTCGGGCAGCGCAACCGCATAAGAGCAGGCGCCCGCGCCGGAGGAATAATATCTGGCGTCCGCCTCGTCGTAACCGAAATCCGCATAGATGCTGCGGAACTCGTCGGGCGTGACGGTATCGGCGTATTCCCAGTAATACTCGCCGGTTTCCTCGTTTTTGATGTACCGGGAAGCGTCGGTATTGTTGATATCGCTGCTGCCGTTGATGACGTAGACGGAAATACCGGTCGCAGCCTCAAAATCAGCCAGCTTCTGCGCAAGCGCGATATGCGCGCTCTTTTCGCCCGAATAGGTCAGATCGCCGGTAATCAGCAGATACTTGACGGCGCCTGCGCTCTTCACCGACGCCAGCGCGGAATCGAGGATCCCCTCGATCTGCATCACGTTGGACGTTTTGACCGCGTCGGAAAACCCGCTGTCTTTGTTCCCCATGGACGCTTCGTCAAGATAGTGCAGGTCGGAGAAAGTCGCAAACTGCGCCTGCGCCGCCGTCACGTCCGCCGCGAAAACGCTCACGGGAAGCATCGCCAGCAGCATGGCTGCGGCGACGATGACAGACAGCGCGCGGAGAGCGTTGCGTCTGCCGGATTTTACGTTCATCATCGGAATAAACAGTCCCTTCAAGTAGATTCACATTGCCGGAAAAATATAATCCCACAAATATTCTATCATAGATTATACTGAAAAGAATTCAAAATGTAAAGTGTTTTCTGCAATCTTACAGTATTTTTCATAAATATTTTATATTTTAATTTATATGGGAGTATTTTTATTTTATATGCACGTTATATTTACGCTTTCCCGGCGCCGGAACGGTCTTTTGCGCGAAAGACAAAAACAAGACGGGGAAGCTCCCGCTCCCCCGCCGTGTTTTTTTGTGTCGACAGTCTACAGTCTGCGGTCGACAGTCTGTCGCCGATCAACCGTTCGCCGCAAAATCCCGATCTCACGATCTCACGACATCACGATTTCACGCTTTCACGACGGCACTGCATTCAAACGGCAGATCCGCATCATCTGTTATCGCAAAACGCAAAACGTAAAACGCAATTGACGCGTTAAGAAAACAGTCCGATGGACTGTTTTCAGCGGCAACCGCAGCAGCTTTGCTGCGCGGCCCGCTCGGACACACGATCAGTGCAACACGCTGCACGCCGTCACCCGGCGAGCACCTTTTCCTTCAGCCACTTCGCCACGTCGTCCATGACGGTCTGCTTGTTATCCTCTTTCAGAATTTCGTGACGGTCGCCGGGATAGAGGATGACCTCGGGCTCGAGGCCCGCCTTCTCCAAATCGTCGGCGGCTTTGATGATCCACTTGCCGTTGCCGCCCACGGGGTCCTGCGCGCCGGAGATAAACAGGATCGGCAGATCCACGGGGATCTTATAAGCCCAGTCGGGCGAACTGATCTTGACCGCGATCGAGGAAAGGTCGCGGAAGCCGCCCATGGAAAGCTCGAAGCCGCAGTAAGGATCGTTGCGGTATTGTTCCCGGTTCTCCACGTTTTTGGAAAGCCACGCGTATTCGTCGTTTTCGCCCGCGAACGCTTTATTATAACCTTTGGTGTTGACCGAGAACAGATTGACCTTATGGCTTTCGGGACCGAACTTTTCGATCAGCGCTTTCATGGCGGGCAGAATGCCGTTCAGCGCGTAGGGTACGCCGCCGGTGCCGCAGAAGATCGCGCCGGAAAGCTCGTAGCCGAACACGGTGCAGTAGTGCCGCGCGAGCATCGAGCCCATGCTGTGGCCGAACAGCACGTAGGGAACGTCGGGATAACGGTTCGACATGATGTTGTAAAGGATGTGCATATCGTCGACCATGCGCACGTCGCCGTTCTCCTTTGCGATGAAGCCCAGCTCGTCGACGGTGTTGACGCTCTTGCCGTGGCCGAGATGGTCGTTGCCGACGACGACCCAGCCGAGGGAAACGAGGAAGCGCGCGAACTCGTCGTAGCGCTCGATGTGCTCGGCGACGCCGTGAGCGATCTGGAACACGCCGACGGGCTCCTTTTCGTCGTCCTTCCAGATGACGGTGTGGATCTTGTGGATCCTGTCGGAGGAATTGTAGAAAGCTTCGG
>JAFRTA010000167.1 GCA_017427315.1 Clostridia bacterium | reverse complement strand
CGGCGACCCGCGCCGGGGCAGCGCGGGTCGCCGTGCGTTCGGAATGCCTTTGTCCGACAGGAAACGTTTTCTTATTGCGACGAATCCTGCGTCGTCTGTTTTTTCTGCTCTCTGATTTTCTTCATCCAGCACGGGTGGCACATGGCGGTATAGCTGTCGTTGCCGCCGAGCTGGACCTGCGCGCCTTCGGTGACGATTTTTCCGTCCGCGCCGATACGGGCGTTGACCGTCGCTTTTCTGCCGCAGGCACAGACGGTCTTGATTTCGGTAATCGAGTCCGCCAGCTCCATCAGACGCTGCGCGCCGGGGAAGAAATGCGTCCGGAAATCCGTCCGGAGGCCGAAGCAGAGCACGGGAATATCCTCTTCGTCCACCAGCTCACGAAGCTGGTCGATCTGCGCGGGGGTAAAGAACTGCGCCTCGTCGGCAATGATCACGTCGTAATGCGGGCCGCCGCGGTAAAGGGCGGCGATGTCACAGTCCGGCTCGACCACGAACGCCTCGCGGGAAAGGCCGATCCTGCTGCGCACGGTATTCGCCCCGTCGCGGGTATCGATTGAAGGCTTCAGCAGCAGCACGGTCATGCCCAGCTCTTCGTAATTGAATTGGGTAATCAGCGCCTGCGCGGATTTCGACGAGCCCATGGCGCCGTATTTGAAATATAATTTCGACATCTTTTAACCTTCAATCGGGCCCTTGTCAAGCCAGCCGAGGAATCCCTCGGAAACCTTCAGGAGCTGCACCTCGGAATAGATATCCGACTCGATAAAATCGACGCCGAGGCTCGCGCAGTAAAGCACGACGCTGTTCAGGTTCGCGGTCCAGCAGGCGACCTTGAGCCCCTTGTCGTGGAACATACGGACGGTCTCTTTCGTCAGGCCGCTGTATTCCATATCGATATCGAAACCGTATTCCAGCGCTTTATCGACCAGGATATCGTGCTTCTCGCAGGTCAGCATGACCTTCAGCTCGGGGAACTCCTCGTGCGCGGCGACCAGATTTTCAAATTCAAAGCTCTGCAGCTCGCATTTGCTCAAATCGTAGATTTCGCCCGCCATCGTGAACGCCTCGGTGATCTTCTCCGCCGGCCAGACGCCCTTGAGCTCAATGAAGCAGATCATGCCGAACTCTTTGCATATTTCGAGATACTCCTCAAAGGTGCAGATATCCAGCTTCGACGCCGTCTTTTTGTTTTTGATATGCTGCGCGGTCAGCTCCTCATAGGTGTGCCCGGCGACATCCAGCTCGGTGCCGTCTTCCATCTCGATCGAACCGCCGTGGCTGAGCACGAACACGCCGTCCTTCGTGATGCGCACGTCGGTCTCGACGCCGCCGAAGCCTTGCTCGCCCGCCTTGCGGAACGATTCCGCGGTGTTCTCCTGACACAGGAAGGACGCGCCGCGATGACCGATGAAGCAGATATTCTCCCCGTCGACCGGCGTCACGCCGATCAGATTCGAAAACACGGAGAGCAAAACCATAAAGAATACGAGAATTTTTTGCATACTGTCCGACCACCTTACCGTAATAGTTTACCGTTTCATTATATCACGAACCGCTCGATTGTCAATAAGCTCGGAGAAAAACGCCGCGCCGGCCCCGCGCTCCGAACCGCCTGCGGCCGCTTCCGTAACGCGCCGCGCTTTCCGCGGGCGCAGAAAAAATTCACATATCGAAAATATTCCTCTTCTTGACTTTATTTATTAAAAGTGTTAAAATATTTTTATAATCGTATCGTCGGCCGTCAGGTCAAGGGGGGAGGAATCGTCTTGAACGTAAACGGGATCAATATGTCGGACGTCAAGAGCAAAAACATCGCGGGGATCCTGCGGCTGCTCTGCCGCGAGGGCAGTCTTTCGCGCAAGGATATCGCCGAAGCGCTGGGGCTGACGCCCGCCGCGGTCACGATCATCTGCGCGCAGCTTCTCGAAAAAGGGATCATCCGGGAAAGCGGCCACAGCGGAAGCGGCGTCGGCCGCGCCGGACGGCACAAGATTCTGTTAACGCCGTGCTTTGATAAATATTTCGCAATTTCGGTCAACATCGAAACGGACGTCACCTACGTCTCTCTCGTGCGGCTGAACGGCGAAGTCATCTTCACCGACAGGCTGCGCACGCTGCCCGACGCGGACACGACGCTGCGCCGGATCGCGGAGCGGGTAAACGCCCAGATCAAACGCGCGGACCCCGGCGACGCGCTGCTCGGCGTGGGCGTGGGCATCGTCGGCGCTTACCATGCGGAAAAGGGCGAGACAGACGGCGCGTTCGGGCTTTGGGAACGCGGTCTGCCGATCGAAAAGATTCTGCGGGAGGCCACCGGGAAAACGGTCGTGTGCGAAAACAATGCGAAATGCTTTGCCTCCGCGGAGCTTCTTTACGGCGACCACCCGGAGAACGCGTTCCTCATCAAATGGGGCTCGGGCATCGGCTCGGCGCTGATTTCCGACGGGCGCGTCAGCCGCGCGGCGCAGGAAATCGGGCACTATATCGTCGACCCGGAAGCGGCGCTCTGCCGCTGCGGTCGGCGGGGATGCCTTGAGACCTACGCTTCGTCCTACGCGCTGAAGTCCGCAATCGGCGAGATCTTCTCCCCGACCGCCACGCCCGTGCTTTACGACGCGCTCAACGGCAGCGTATCGGATTTGATGAACGTGATGCGCGCCCGCGGCGGAGAGGTCCTCGACGAACCCGTAAAAGAGATTTTCCGCCGCTGCATCAGACTGCTTGCGATCGCCGCGGTCAACACCGCGACGGTATTGGACCCCGAAAAGATTATCGTATTCGGCAATCTCTGGAACGACGATTTTCTCGCGCTGTTCAAAGAGGAATGTGAAAAAATCAGCGCCTCGTTCGCGGGCGGATTCATCCGGCTGTCGTCCCTGCAGGAAAAACGGGACTTCATCGGTCCCGCCGCGCTGGTGACGGACCGGCTCCTGATCGGGTAAATTCCGATTTATCGCGGAGCGATAAATCAGAATTTTATCATTTCCACTTCTTCCGCGGTCAGCTCTCTCCACGCTCCTTCGCCGAGCGCGGGGTCAAGCGGCAGAGAGCCCATCGCGGTGCGTCTCAGCGCAAGGACGCAGTTGCCGAAATGCAGGAACGTCCGTTTAATCTGATGGTATTTCCCCTGCCGTATTCTCAGCTCGTAAACCGGCGGCGGGCCCTCCGCCCGCAGTTCCGCCGAACAGGGCAGCAGCCGTTCCCCGTCGAGCTCGATCCCCGCCCGCAGCTCCGCAAGCTCCGCTTCGGTCAACGGACGCTCCGCGGTCACAAGATACGTTTTCTCTACGTGCTTTACGGGAGACAGGATATCGTGGGCAAACGCGCCGTCGTCGGTCAGCAGCACAAAGCCCGTCGTGTCTCGGTCGAGCCGCCCGGCGGGGAACACGCCCCTGCGCCGCGCCTCGTCGTCCACAAGGTCAAGCACCGTCGTCAGACCCTTCTCGTCTGTCGAAGAGACCACGCCCGCGGGCTTGTTGAGCATGATGTAAACAAATCTGCGGTAATGCAGCCGCTTCCCGTTCACGGTGATCTCCGCGGTATCGGGGTCGGCTTTCGTTTCACAGGAACGCACAGCGGAGCCGTCAAGACTGACAGCTCCGCTTTTTACCAACCGTTTGACCTCTCTGCGGGAATACTCCGTACAGGAGGAGATAATCCTGTCGATTCGTTCCGTCGCCATATCACTGAACCGTATTTGCATCGAAGCCGTGCATAAAACCGTCGGCCGCGAGGCTGTAAACGCTGCCGCCGATCACGTTTCCGCCCGAAACGAGCAAATCGATGCGGACGGTCTCGGCGCTGTTTTCCACGCCGGGATAATTCGTCACCGCATAGCTCCAACGCTTGACGCGCTCGCCTTTGTGCTCTGCCAGATCAAGCCCCTGTCCGCGCTGGATCGCGTTATACTTTTCGTAAACCTCGTCAAATTCCGCGGGGATTACAATCTCGGCGATTTCCTCCGGTTCTTCTTTGACCGTCCAACCGAAGCTGCGGATAAACCGAAGCCGTTCGGACGCGTCTGCCGCGGCGTAGTCGATCGGCTCGCTCGCCGCAGCATCCGCCTCGGGTTCGGTCGGCGGCGCGGTCACGCCGTCTCGTTCCGCGCCGGATCTGCGGCTGCCGCGCCCCGAGCGCATGCATAAGACAACGCCGAGAATCACAAGAATCGCAATCAGCGCGATTGCGGCGAGCTTCGACCGGTGGGATTTTACGGAATACACGAACATTGTTTTTCTCTCCTTCCGACGCGCCTAAACCGGAAGTGTTGACGCAATCAATAAAACATATGCCCCGGAGGAGAGAAAAATTCCTGCGTTTTTATTTTGTCGCTGTTTTTGCCGGAAAAGACGGGGGATCAGCCGTTTTTCGCGCTGACGTAACGGCGGATCTGCTCTCTGGCGTTGCGGATGTTTTCGACGTTCTTCTCCATATCCGCAACGGCGTGCATCAGGAGCTCGTCGGCGTCGGTCATGGAACCGTCGACGAAATTGATCGTATTCGAGCGCAAATCGTCCGACCATTTCTGGGCGGCGTCCTTCAGCGTATGCGCCTCGTTGTTGGCTTTGGCAACGATTGAATCCGCCTGCGCCTTCGCCTGCGTCAGGATTTCGGTCGCGGCGGCCTTCGCGCGGCGCACGATTTCGTTTTCCTGGCAGAGCCGTTCCGCTTCCTCCTCGGCGGCGGCGCGGGTCGCGGCGGCGTCGGCGTCCGCCTTGTCGAGAATCGACTGCTCGTCGGTGATGATCGCGCGGGCGGACCGCATATCCTCGGGCAGGTTGAGGCGGATCTCGTTGATGATCTCGGCAACGCTTTCCTTGTCGACCTTGATCTTGCCGCCGGTGATCGTCGCCTTGCTTTCCTCCAGCAGGTCTTCCAGCTCGCTGAGCAGGTTTTCGATTTCAAAGCCCATTTCACTCATGGTTAAACCATCCTTTCAGACACAGGGTATCTATAACGTTTTTTCGCCGCACCGCGGCAAAAGGATTTTCGATGCGGAAGCAAATCATTTCTTCCGGGAGACCCGCTCGACGATATCGTCGAGGATCTCGGGGGAAACGAACTTCCCGATATCGCCGCCAAGCTCGCAGACCTGCTTGATGACGCTGGACGAGAGGAACATATACTCCGCGCTCGTGGTGACGAACACCGTCTCGATTTCGGGCGCGAGATTTTTGTTGGTCAGCGCCTGCTGAAACTCGTCTTCGAAATCGGAGACCGCGCGCAGGCCCTTGACGATCGCGCACGCGCCGACGCTGCGGGCGTAATCCACCAAAAGGCCGGCGGAGTAATCGACCGTAACGTTCCCGAGGTCGGGGATACACCGCTCTATCAGCTCCACCCGTTCCTGCGGCGTGAAGCAGCCGAGATTCTTTTTTCTGTAATTGCTCATCACCACGACGATGACCTTATCGAAAAGCTTCGCCGTGCGCCGGATCACGTCGATGTGACCGAGCGTAACCGGATCGAAGGAGCCGGGACAAACCGCGATTCTATCCATTGCCGTCACTTTTCTTTCTGTAAACCGTCACCGCGGTGCGGGAATAATGATACGACCGTTCGGACTGCAGCGCGCCGACGCGCCCGGGCAGCGTTTCGTCGTCCGCCGTCTCGCATATCACCGCGCCGCCCTCGTTCATCAGCGGTTCCAGCATCGGCAGGACCCCTTCGACGATGTGCTGACGGTACGGCGGGTCGAGAAAGGCGATATCAAAGGTCCCGTCCGCGCGTGCAAGATAGGCCTGCGCGGGGAGGGAAACGACCGTCGCCCGGTCGCCGAGCTTCGTCTTCGCCAGATTCGCCCGTACCGCGGCAAGACTGACCTTCGAATCGTCGACGAATACCGCCGACGCCGCCCCGCGGGAGAGCGCTTCAATGCCCATCTGCCCGGAGCCCGCGAACAGGTCGAGGAACCGCCGACCTTCCAGCTCGAACTGAATCGCGCTGAAAATCGCTTCTTTCACGCGTTCGGCGGTGGGCCGCACGTCAAGCCCCTCGGGCGTCTGCAGGCGCATTCCCCGCGCGACGCCGGTAATCACCCGCATAACGAGACCTCCTCTCGGCAGAATTCAGCATTATAAGCTATTATTGCATTTTTTTTCAAATAAGTCAAGTAAAATCTGCCCCGGGGTTCTTTTCTTAAAACCGTGAAAAGTTAGGGAAACAAAGGAGTACAATCGAGTTTCAATTTACCAACGACAAGATAAATCATACAAGCATATCCTTCAAAGGTTCTGAAACCCCTTGCTTTTCTTTTAGCAGCCTGAAT
>JAFRTA010000002.1 GCA_017427315.1 Clostridia bacterium | reverse complement strand
GCTGCACCTGCCCGCGCTGGCGCACGAGATGGAGATCGATATCTCGCTGGAGGATTTCGACCGGATCGGCAGAGAAACTCCGCATCTTGTGAAGCTGTCGCCCTCCGGAGATCACCTGATGGTGGATCTGGACAACGCGGGCGGCGTGTCCGCCGTGATCCGGCAGGCGATCGAGGCGGGCGTGCTCTGGGGCGGACAGGAGACTGTCACCGGCAAAACGCTGGCGGAGAACACCGCGTCCGCCGCCGTGCGCGACAGGGGCGTGATCCGTCCCTTCAGCGACCCTTATACGCCGGACGGCGGCCTTGCGGTGCTTTACGGCAATCTTGCGCCGCTGGGGGCGGTGATCAAAACCGCGGGCGTGGACCCCGATATGTTCGAGCATTCCGGCCCCGCGAAGGTATTCAACAGCCATCAGGAGGCGCTCAACGCCCTGATCTTCGGCGATATCGTGCCGGGGGACGTGGTGGTCCTGCGCTATGAGGGGCCCAAGGGCGGCCCCGGCATGCAGGAAATGCTGATGCTCACCGCCCTGATGTGCGGCATGGGGATGGATAAGGAGATCGCCCTTGTGACAGACGGACGGTTCTCCGGCCTCTCACGCGGCGGCGTGATCGGCCACGTCTCGCCGGAGGCGGCGCTGGGCGGCGCCATCGCGCTGGTCGAAAACGGGGATACCGTATCGTATTCCATCAAGAACCGGACCATTACGCTGGAGGTGAGCGACGAGACCCTCGAAGCGCGCAGGGCTGCGCTCGTTCTGCCGGAATGCCCGGTGAAAAAAGGCTGGCTTGCCCGTTACGCGAAGCTGGTCGGTCCCGTCGCGAAAGGCGCGGTGCTGGAATGACCGCCGGACGCAGCAAGGAGGATATCCTCTTCGCGCCGATTACCGAAAAAGGACAAACGAAAAAGACCGTCTATCTGCCGGAAGGGGAGTGGATCCTCACTAAAGACCGGCAGACCTACGGCCCGGGGTATCATGAAATAAACGCGCGGATCGATGAATTCATCGCTTTCGTCCGCTCCGGCGCAGACGTGCTCGGGTGCTTCTGACCGTCCGGGGTAATGCGCAGGCGGAAAGACGGAAACCTGTTTGCGAACCCGCCGAAATACGATATACTGTATTTATCACAAAAAAAGGAGGGGCGGCGATGCGGAAGATCCTTGTCACCGGCGTCGGGGGATTCCTCGGCGGACAGGCCGCGGCGTATTTTGCCCGCGCGGGCGCGCGGGTCGTCGGCTTCACCCGCGGCGATGGTCCCTCGTGCGCCGAAGCGGTCCGCGGCGACGTTCTGGACGCGGACGCGCTCGCCCGGGCGATGGAGGGCTGCGGCGCGGTGATCCACTGCGCGGCGGTGACGCCCTACGCGAAGATCATGGCTGACCGGGACGCTGCCCGCGAGATCTATCTTGACGGGATGCGGAACGTGCTTGACTGCATGGCGAAGACCGGCGCTCATACGCTGTTGTTCCCCTCCAGCGGCAAGGTCTACGGCAAAATAACGCCTCTTCCCTATACGGAGGACGCGCCGCTGCGGCCCGACGTGTTCATGGGCGCCTTAAAGGTCGAATGCGAGCGGATGATGGGGGAATACGCAGCCGCCCATCCGGACGCGAGCATGATCGCCGCCCGGATCTTCAATATCTACGGCGCGGGGCAGAAGCGGGATTTCCTGATCCCGAAGCTGATCGCGAATCTCGGAAACGGGCATATGCCCATGGGCTCCGCCGGAACGCGCCGGGATTACGTCTATATCGGCGACGTTCTGCGGGCGTTCTCGCTGCTGCTCGACAGGGCGGAAAGGGGCTTCTCGGCGTACAATATCGGCAGCGGAAGGTCCGTGTCGATCGAGGAGATCCGCCGCGCGCTCTGCGAGGTCAGCGGCGGAAGCCTTGCGTTTGAAACAGACCCGGCGCAAGTCCGTCCGGAGGAGCCGCAGGAGGAATACGGCAGCATTGAGAAAATCCGCGCTCTGGGCTGGTCGCCGCAGGTCTCCCTGTCGGAGGGACTGAAGGAGACGATAAAAACCACCTGAACCGCAGATGCGGGTCGGGTGGTTTTTATAAATACTGATTTGTCGAGGTCTTCGACCTCGACAAAAATTCGGAATTCGGAATTCGGAATTTCGGTGCGGTCGCAAGCGACACGCCATTATAGAAGATTAAACTCTGCATTCTGTGCATAATGGCGGGTTATCGCTTGATTTTCCATAACTCTTTGAATTATAAATCTTGGCATTAT
>JAFRTA010000166.1 GCA_017427315.1 Clostridia bacterium | reverse complement strand
GTGCATAATGGCGGGTTATCGCTTGATTTTCCATAACTCTTTGAATTATAAATCTTGGCATTATCTATTACGAGCGAAGCAAGCAACAAGGTTCCGGGGTACCCGCCCCAAATCTTTGATTTGGCTGCCGGGTCGGGTTCTAATAATAAAAAGGCGCGAAGCGCTTTTCCATAATTCCGAATTCCGAATTCCGCATTACAAATACTGAAAGGAGCATCCAAAAAATGTCCGATACCACTCCCTCGCTCCGCGCAGCGGAGCTGCTCAAAAAAATGACCCTCGACGAAAAAATCCATCAGGTCTGCGCCGAGATGATCTTCGACGTGGACGGCGACTACGACGAGCGGCGTGATCCGCTCTGCGGCAGCTACCGCAACCCGGGGCACTTCATGCACTATCAGCGGGAAACCCCCGCGTCGCCCGCCGAGGTGACCGAAAAAATCAACCGCGACGTGAAACGCAGCATTGAGGCGCAGCCCCACGGTATCCCGCCCATCGAAAACGGCGAGGCGCTGCACGGCGCTCAGTGGGGCATGGGGACCTGCTTCCCCCAGCCCATCGCCATGGCGTCCTCCTTCGACCCGGAAATGACCGGGCGGATCGCCGACGCGATCGGCAAGGCATGCGCCGCCGGCGGCGTGCGGCAGGGGTTCGCGCCCGGCGTGAATATCGCGCGGGACTGCCGCTGGGGCAGAACCGTGGAGACCTACGGCGAGGACGTGCTTCTCTCCTGCGATATGGGCGCGGCCATGTGCCGCGGGCTTGAAAAAAACGGCGTGATCGCCACGCCGAAGCATTACGCGGACAACTACGCGGCGGGCGGCAGGGATTCCAACTATTCCGAAACGAGCGAGCGCACCATGCGGGAGGTGTTTCTGCCTCCCTTCAAGGCCTGCTTCGACGCGGGCGCGCAGTCGGTGATGGCGGCGTATAACGCCTGGGAGGGCGTGCCCTGTTCGGCGAACCGGCGGCTTCTTACGGATATCCTGCGCGGCGAATGGGGCTTCGACGGCTTCGTCGTCTCCGACTACGGCGGCGTGGACGGGATGCATTCCTCCCATCACTACGCCGTGAGCGACGCGGATGCGGCGGCGAAGGCTCTGAAAGCGGGGCTCGACGTGATCCTGCCCTACAACCGTGTCGATACGGTGAAAATCGCCGTTGAGCAGGGCCTTATCACCGAAGAGGAGCTTGACCGGAACGTGCTGCGGATCCTCACCGCGAAATTCCGTCTCGGTCTGTTTGAGGATCCCTATAAGGATCCCGCTGCCGCGGAAAAGCTCGTCCGCTGCGATGAACACAGAAAACTTGCGCTGGAGGCGGCGCGGGAATCCATTATCCTGCTGAAAAACGAGGATATCCTTCCGCTTGACAAGAAGAAGATCAAAAAGATCGGCGTGTTCGGGCAGAGCGCGGAGCTCATTCCCGTGGGCTCCAATTATTCCGGCCCCTACGGTACGCCCTGGACCGGCGAGGACGCGCCGACGCCGCTTGAGGCGCTGAAAAGCTTCCTCGGCGAAGGCGTCGAGATCATATACGCCAACAGCGACAGAATCGCCGAGATCGCCCCGGACTGCGACGTGAATTTCTATTTCACATCTCTCGTCGAGGGCGAGGGGAGCGACCGCAGCGATCTGCGCCTGCCCTCGGTGACGACGCATCGGAACCGGGAGGAGGACGGCGGCATCATCGTGGACGCCGCCGAACAGGTCGTCAGGGATGATCAGGAAGCCTCTATTATAAAAATGTATAAGGCGAACCCGAATTCCGTCGCGATCCTGCTGAACGGCGCGCCTGTCGATATGAGCGCCTGGATCGACGCCGCCGGCGCGGTGATCGAGGCCTGGTATCCCGGCGAGCAGGGCGCGCGGGCGCTCACGGAGATCCTCTTCGGCGAGACGAACCCATCGGCGAAGCTGCCGATCTGTTTCCCGAAGAGCGCCGGGCAGCTCCCGCTCTATTACGCCCATAAGCCCAGCGGCAGGGGATACGCCTACTGCGACAACGACGGAAAACCGCTTTATCCTTTCGGGTACGGCTTGAGCTATACGACGTTTGAAATCGTCGACGCGGAACTGAAGCTTACCGACAAAGGAGCGGAAATATCGTTTGCGGTGAAGAATACCGGCGGCTGCGACGGCGCGGAGGTCGCGCAGCTCTATCTCGGCTCGCACGACTGCGAGGTCGTGATGCCGGTCCTGCGGCTCGCGGCGTACGCCCGTGTTTTCGTTCCGGCGGGAGAAACAAAAAAAACCGTTTTGCGTCTTGACCGCGAAGCGTTCGCATACTATAATATCAATATGGAATACGGTCTGCACGACGGCGCGCATACGCTGATGCTCGGCGCGTCGTGCGAGGATATCGCCGCACGCTTCGAGGTGCGCGTCCGCTGCGGCGTCCTGACCGCCGGCTGCCAGGCAATCACTGATTGATTCATATCTGAAGATTCGGCACACATCTTGTTTGCATCTTTCCCGTCATGTCGGCCCAATATCCCTTGAAAAGCGACCGCCTTCCTGTGGCCTTTTTGACCGATCTGACGAAAAATCTGACGGCGCAATCTGCGCATCGGAATGAATCAGCGCTTACTTATCTTCCGGCTTCCGGCTGCATTTCACTTTTCACATTTCACTGTTCACTGAAAAAAGGAGAGAATATTATGAAAAACATCTTTGAAGCCCCCTTCGTCCGGGAAATGGAACGTACCACCGCCAATATGTACCGTCTTGGGTGGGACGAGCGCAACGGCGGCAACATCAGTTATATGCTCGATGAAGCGCTTGTCGGGAAATACCTCGACTTCAATACCGTGCTGCGCCGCATCCCCACCGGCTTCGACGCAAAGGAGCTCGCCGGAAAAATCTTCATCGTCACCGGCACGGGCAAGTATTTCAAAAACGTGGACGACGACCCGGAGACGAACCTCGGCATCATCCGCATTTCCGAAAACGGGCTTGACGCGGAGCTGCTTTGGGGCTATAAGGACGGCGGACGCTTCACCAGCGAGCTGCCGTCGCACCTGATGTCGCACATCGCGCGCCTGAAGGCGGACCCGAAGAACCGCATCATCATGCACTGCCATCCCGATTATACCCTCGCCATGACGCAGGTGCACGAGATGGAAGAAAAAGCCGTCACCCGCACCCTTTGGGGGCAGATGACCGAGAGCATCGTCGTCTTCCCCGACGGCGTGGGCGTGCTGCCGTGGATGGTCTGCGGCACCAACGAGATCGGCAGGGCGACCGCGGAAAAAATGAAGGATTTTCGTCTCGTGATCTGGACGCTGCACGGCATCTACGGCGCGGGCAGGAGCATGGACGAGGTCTTCGGTCTGATCGAAACGGTCGAAAAAGCCGCGAAGCAGTATATGCTCACGCTGCCTTACGATAAAAAGCAGTGCATCTCCGACGAGGAGCTGGTCGCTCTGGCGGAGCAGTTCGGGTTGACCTACAGGAAAGACTTCCTCGATCTTCCGCAGGCGTGATCTGCGCGTCTCCGGCGCGGCAGGCTGCCGGACGGGGACGGAAAAGGACCGCGGAACGTAACGGATCACAATGATGAAAAGCGCACGGGACGTTATTCATACGGTGGAACGCAGACGGCACGACAGGGTATCCCTTCTGACTGCCGTCTTCTTCGTATTGCTCGCAGCGATGCTGTTGCTGCGCGCGTTCCTTTCCGAGACGGCGGGCGACGAGGCGTTTTATTGTTCGATCCCGCAGCGGCTCTCGATGGGCGACCGGCTGATCGTCGACGAATGGCACCCGACGCAGCTCGGCTCCGTGTTCCTGCTGGCGCCGTATCTGCTGTTCGTTCGGCTGACCGGCGGCACGGAGGGGATCGTCCTGTACATGCGTTTCCTGTTCATTCTGGCCGATCTCGCCGTGTTCGCGTTCCTCGCCCGGCGCGCGAAAACGGTCTTCGACGCCCTCGCGTCGTTCTGCTTCTGCTGCGTCCCGTGTCTGCAGATCGAGGCGCTCAGCTACTATAACCTGTTCGCGTATTTCACGCTGTTCCTCGGCGTCCTCCTGTTCCTGCGGGAAAACAGGAGCCGGGGCGCGATGCTCGCCGCCGGCGTTCTCACGGGGTGCGCGGTCCTGTGCTTTCCCAGCTTCGCGGTCCCGTTTCTCGTTTTTTCCGCCGTTTTCCTTTGCAGGACCCTGATCGCGCGGGGCCGTCCGCTGCGGAGACCCTCCGCCGGGGCGGGCGCGTCTGCTTGCGGTTCCTTCGGCGGCAGAGAATTCCTTTGGCTCTGGATCGGCGTCGCGCTGTCCGCGGCGTGCTTCTGCGCGTATCTGTTTTCGACGGCGGGCGTCCGTGAGGTCGTGTCGTCCCTGCCGAACCTTTTCTCCGACCGGAACCATCAGTTCTCCTTGCTGGGGGCGGCAAGCAACCGGATGAAGTTATCCGGGCTTGCCGACAGCTACGGCCTGATCGTATTATCGGCGGACGCCGTCCTGATCGCCGCGGCGCTGATCAACAAAAGAAAAAGGAGCCTTGCGCTGAAGACGACTGTGCTGGCGGCTTGTTTTCTTGTATATCTGTTCTCCGTCGTCCGTCGGTCGGCGCATGTTTTTCTTGACGGACAAACGACTTATTTCGAGTACGCGTTCCTCTTTGACGGCGTGCAGGTCCTGATCTTCGCGTTCACGGCGCGGCTGCTCTGTGCGCGCCCGGCTCCGGGCGTTTCCCGGTTTTTGTTCTTTACCGCGCTGTGCTCCCTGTCGGTGGATCTCGTCTCCAACGCCTATCTCGGCTTCGGCGGGAAAACGGCGTATTTCCCCGCCGTGTATTTTGCCGTGACCGTGTGCCGCGAGGTGAAAGAAGCATACGGCGAGCAGCGGCTCGAAAAGCAGGATCGAAAGGAACAAAAAACGCGCGGCGGAAAAAACGGGGGCGCGTCCGTGCGTCGGATCGCCGTCAGGGGCCTGTCCTGTCTTCTCGCGGTCTTCCTGATCTTTGAATCGGGCAGGCTTTTCCTCAAGACCGGCGGTCAGAGCGTGATCGGCGGTCTTTTGGCCGATCCGGGCACGGTCGCGGCGGTCGGGCGCGGACCGAACCGGGGCGAATCGTATCACATCGAGGACGTTCAGACTTATGAGGCGGTCCTGTCGGATCTCGACCGTGTGAAACAGAACTGCCGGGGGCCGGTCTTCATCGCTTCCATAGAGACGATCTTCGGCTATCTGTATCTCGGTCTGCCGTACGGCGCCAATACGTCATACTATGACGGAGACGATATGGAAACGCAGGAGAAATACTGGCGTCTGAAGCCCGAAAAAAGGCCGCAGTATATTTATGTGCCGACGCTGCCGGAAGGAAACGAATCGGACGGCGCGCATGTCGCGGAACGGACGATGCAAAAACTCGAGCGTCTTTGCGACTTCGACAGAGAAAAAGGCGGAGCCGGCTGGATCCTGCGCGTCGTGCGCTGGAAGCTTTGACCCGTAAAAGGTCTTATCGGAGCAGGCGTTTTCGTCGGTCTTGTAAACGCCCGGCGCCGTTGTGAAGAAACTTTTCAAACCCCCTTGACAAATTTAAAAATACTTCTTGACATGCCCTTGACGCGTTGTTATAATGAATATCCTATTATTATGGATATTGCCGCCCAACGTGTTTTCGCGCATGTCGTTTTTATTTGCGGGAAACGGCAAAAGCGGCGGAGCGCGGCGATATTCCGGATCGGAGTGAATGTGTAATATGGTAAACGTTACCCCAATTCAGCAGGGGAAGACCACGCGGATGAGCTTCGGCAAGATCAAAGAGATCATGCAGATGCCCAATCTGATCGAGGTGCAGAAGAACTCCTTCCAATGGTTCCTGAACGAGGGCCTGAAGGAAGTGTTCCGCGACACGGACGATATCTCGGATTATTCCGGCAAGCTCGTGCTGCAGTTCGACAGCTACTCGATCGACGCGGATCACCCGAAGTATTCCATTAAGGAGTGCAAGGAGCGCGACGCGACGTACGAAGCGACGCTGATCATCTCCGCGAAGCTTCACAACACGGAGACCGGCGAGATCAAAGAGACCAAGGATATCCGCATCGGCATGCCTTATATGACCGAGAGCGGCACCTTCGTCATCAACGGCGCGGAGCGCGTGATTATTTCTCAGCTCGTCCGTTCACCCGGCGTGTATTACGGCATGACCCGCGACAAGACCGGAAAGAAGCTCTTCAGCACCACCGTGATCCCCAACCGCGGCGCGTGGCTGGAATATGAGTCCGACCAGAACGATCTGTTCTACGTCCGCATCGATAAGAACAGAAAGATGCTCGTTACCACCTTTATCAGAGCGCTCGGCCTTGAAACGAACGCCGAGATCGACGAATTCTTCGGTTACGACGACCGCATCCGCGCGACGCTCGATAAAGACACCACACAGAACTCCGCAGAAGCCCTGCTCGAGGTTTACAAAAAGCTTCGTCCGGGCGAGCCCCCGACGCTGGAATCCGCAAAAAGTCATCTCGACGCGCTCCTGTTCGACGAGCACAGATATGACATTTCCCGCGTGGGCAGATACAAATATAATAAAAAGCTCTCGATTTCCGACAGGCTCAAGGGCAACGTGCTTGCCGAGAATATCGTCGATCCGGAAACCGGCGAGCTGCTCGCCGAGGCGGGCGAACGCGTCACGAAGCAGAAGGCCTATCAGATCGAGCAGGCCGGCGTGACCGAGGCGTTCGTCATTCCCGAGGGCGCCGAGGATAAAAAGGTCAAGATCGTTTCCAACGGCATGGTCGACGCAGGTCCCTATCTGCCGATGTTCACCGAGGACGAGCTTGAAAAGCTCGGCGTGATCGAGAAGGTCAAATATAAGGTATTGAAAGAGATCCTCGAAGAGAACGGGAACGATAAAGACGCGCTTGCCGCGGCGCTTGAAGCGCGCATCGGCGAGCTGATCCCCAAGACCGTGACCGTGGACGACATCATGGCGTCGGTCAGCTATCTCAACTGCCTTGCCGAAGGCGTCGGCGATATCGACGATATCGACCACCTCGGCAACAGACGTATCCGCTCCGTCGGCGAGCTGCTGCAGAACCAGTTCCGCATCGGCTTCGCGCGCATGGAGCGCGTGATCCGCGAGAGAATGTCCCTGCAGGGGCAGGAGACCGAAATGGTCACCCCGCGCGATCTCATCAATATCCGGCCCATTATCGCCGCGATCCGCGAGTTCTTCGGCTCCTCGCCGCTCTCGCAGTTCATGGATCAGGCGAACCCCCTTGCGGAGCTGACGCATAAGCGCCGTATCTCCGCCCTCGGCCCCGGCGGTCTGTCGAGAGACCGCGCCGGATTCGAGGTCCGCGACGTGCATTACAGCCACTACGGAAGAATGTGCCCGATTGAGACCCCCGAAGGTCCGAACATCGGTCTGATCTCCTATCTCGCGACCTTTGCGCGTATCAATAAATACGGTTTTATCGAAGCGCCCTTCCGCCGAGTCGATAAAGAAACCGGCAGAGTGCTCGACGAGGTCGATTACCTGACCGCCGACGCGGAGGATGAGTTCTTCGTCGCCCAGGCGAACGAACCGCTCGACGAGAACGACTGCTTCGCGAAGAACAGGGTGACCGTCCGTTACCGCGACGAGTTCCGCGAGGTCGACCCGAGCGTGCCGGATTATATGGACGTTTCGCCCAAGATGCTCGTTTCCGTCGCAACGGCGATGATCCCGTTCCTTGAGAACGACGACGCGAACCGCGCACTGATGGGCTCGAACATGCAGAAGCAGGCCGTTCCGCTGATCCGTACCGAGGCGCCGATCGTCGGCACCGGCATGGAATACAAGGCGGCGGTCGACTCCGGCGTCGTGGTCGTCGCAAGAAAAGGCGGCGTCGTGACCAAGGTCTGCGCCGACTACTGCGAGATCATGAACGACGAGGGACATCTCGACCACTATGACATCATTAAATTCATGCGCTCCAACCAGGGCACCTGCGTCAATCAGCGTCCCATCGTCAAGGCGGGCGAGCGCGTAGAGGAAGGCCAGGTCATCGCCGACGGTCCCGCGACGGACGGCGGCGAGGTCGCGCTGGGCAAGAACGCCCTGATCGGCTTCATGACCTGGGAGGGTTATAACTACGAAGACGCCGTGCTGATCAACGAGCGTCTCGTAAAAGAAGATATGTATACCTCGATCCATATCGAGGAGTATTCCACCGAGGCGCGCGATACCAAGCTCGGCCCGGAGGAGATCACCAGAGATATCCCCAACGTCGGCGACGACGCGCTCAAGGATCTTGACGAGAACGGCATCATCCGCATCGGCGCCGAGGTCTTCACCGGCGACATCCTCGTCGGCAAGACCACGCCCAAGGGCGAGACCGACCTCACCGCGGAGGACCGCCTGCTGCGGGCCATCTTCGGCGAAAAGAGCCACGAGGTGCGCGACACCTCCCTGCGCGTGCCCCACGGCCAGGGCGGCATCGTCGTGGACGTGAAGATCTTCACCAGAGAGAACAAGGACGAGCTGCCTCCGGGCGTCAACAAGATGGTCCGGGTGTACATCGCCCAGAAGCGCAAGATCCAGGTCGGCGACAAGATGGCCGGCCGCCACGGCAACAAGGGCGTCGTGTCCCGCATCCTGCACGAGGAGGACATGCCCTTCCTGCCCGACGGCACGCCGTTGGACATCGTGCTGAACCCGATGGGCGTGCCTTCGCGCATGAACCTGGGCCAGGTGCTGGAGGTCCACCTCGGCATGGCGGCCCGCGCCCTCGGCTGGCACATCGCCACCCCCGTTTTCGACGGCGCGACCTACGGCGAGATCGAGGAGTGCATCGACAAGGCCGCGGAGACCGACTGGGGCAAGAAGATCGGCATCAACCGCACCGGCAAGTTCACGGTCTATGACGGCCGGACCGGCGACGCCTTCGAGCACCCGGTCACCGTCGGC
>JAFRTA010000165.1 GCA_017427315.1 Clostridia bacterium | reverse complement strand
CTCCGCGATAAATCAGAATTTCGGATATCGGGTATCGGATCTCGTGGATCGTGCTTGTAAATTTTATTATTACTCTTTATATGTATTGACAGCGTTAATTCTTTGATTTGAGTCGCGGTTTCGGCACGATATCCGATCCCCCGATCCCCGATATCCGCGGAGGGCATCAGCCCGATAAATCAGAATTTACTGCGCCGCTGCGAGAATATGCAGATTCCGTATCTCCCCGTCGGCGACGCCGTCGTTGACCGAATACGCGTGCTTTTCGAGGTCGCCGCAGTTCGCTTTCGTGAGGTCCTGTTCGATCAGCTCGTCGATCAGGTCCGCGCAGATCCCCTCGATCACGTCGTATTTCTCCCCCGCCGCGTCTTCGCCGTTGCCGGTGGTGAGCAGATACTCGAACAGCTCCGCCTCGATCGCGAGCTTCGGCAGAGCGCGCAGGGCACGGAAGCTCCATTTATAATAAGGTATATATTGACTGTTCAGCAGGAACACCGCCGCCATCGCGTTTTTCACGAATTCGAACGCCGCGAGCTGCGCCGCGGCCTCCTCGCCGTGGACAAGGCACCGGCGGTAATTATACTGCCCCGCCTGCGCTGCCAGCAGCAGGTGCCCGGCGAGCTTTTTTCTGCGGATATCGTCGGGATAAACGCTCAGGCTTTCGCGGATCCGCGTGATAAGGCCGTAACCGTCGGCCCAGATCTCCCCGTTCGTCGCCTCGGCGAGCGCCTGCCCCGGCAGCGAGAGCCACTGCCCGACGGTGAGAACGCCGTCGGGAGAGCCGATCTTTTCCGTAAAAAAATCGCCGATGCGCAAAACGCCCCGCCGCGCACCGCCGACAGGCCGCATCAGAGAACGGGAAGCGCCGCCGTATTCCTTCGGCAGCTTCGCGTAGGCGCGCTCGAGAAGGAACGCCGAACGCCGGTCAACGACGTCCTCCCCGGGCAGAAAGATGCAGAAGCCCGGCTCGAAATCGTGGTCGCGTGAGGCATCGTCGTCAAAGCCGAAGCATTCAGAGCCCGCGCCGCAAAGCCCGAGGGCAAGAAACGGGAGCAGTTCGGAAAACTGCTCCCGCAGCATCGGCTCGCCGTATTCCCGATAATACGCTTTCGATAATTCCAGACCGTTCATTTCTATCGTATTTCCTTATAAAAAAACCGAACCGTTTATTTGCATCTGCGGACCTCGACGCCGAGCTGCCGCGAGATGAACGCGGCGATCTTTTTCTGCGCCCGGCGCGCCTCGGGAAAGATCTGATAGACCGGATACGCGTGGAACATCCGGTCGCCCACGAGAAGCTCGGCCTCCACGCCCGCCGCGCGGAATTTTTCCGCCAGCGTCTCCGCCTCGCTCAACAGCATCTCGTCGCCGCCCACGGTGATGAACAGCGGCGGATAGGTCCCGTCGTAATCGTTCAGCACCGGAGAGATATACGGATCGGCGCGGTCGTGATCGCCGAACCACATATAAAGCTCGCTCTGCGAAAGAAGCTCTTTGACTTCCTCGCGGGTGATCGTCTTTCCCCTAATGCCGAACACGGGATCAACTTTATAATTGTAAACGTAGGAATCCCCGCTCGCGGTCATATCGATCCAGGGCGACATCAGCACACAGGCTTTCGGCATCGGCCGGCCCGCGTCGTGCAGGCGCATGAGCAGATCCAGCGTCAGGTGCCCGCCCGCGCTGTCGCCGACGGTGACGATGTTTTCGGGCCTGAAGCCCATTTCAAGCAGCTTGTCCCAGACCTTCTGCGTATCGTCCAGCGCCGCGGGGAACGTGTATTCCGGCGCGCAGCGGTAGTCGAAATGGATCACCGTGCCGCCTCCGCCGGCTTTGGAATACCGCTTGTTCGACAGGCGGTAATAGAACATCATGCGGGAAATATACGCCCCGCCGTGGATCACCAGCACCGCGTTGCCGCTGCCGCCCTTTTTCGGCGAAAAGAGCTCCATGGGCACGCCGTCCGCGTCGGTTCTGCGGAAGCGGTAGCCGACGGGCGGGATATAACGCCGGAACAGCGGCTCCATGCTGCGCAGGTCCCTGACGAGATCTTTCTTTTTCCGTTGTACCGTAACGGGATTGACGTTGCCCGCCGCCCGTGCGATGAACGCGAATACCCTGCCGGGGATGCTTGCCATAGCCGGCGCCTCCGTTTCTGTCGGTTTCCGTCGTTTGATCGGTTTGTTATCCGTTGGTTCGTTATCCGTTATGCTTGCGCTTCGGCGTAGATCGTTTCCGCCCTGCGGCTCAATTTCTCCGCCGCGAGAAAATATCCGTAATAAGAAAACGTCGGGGCGCATTTTTCGCAGACGAAGGCGTAATAGCCGTCCTGCGGAGCGTCGGGCTCGTCGAGCAGCGCCCACGCCCGATCCAGAAGCTCGCCGACCTGTCTTTCGGCGGCTTCCGCGCCGCGCTGCGCGACGGCGGTATCCGCCATGTTGAGACAGGTGATCGCCTGTTCGAGCCCGCCGCCGGGCACCTTCTCCATGGCTGCAAGCGCCTTTTTATACAGCGCAAACGCCTCATCGTATGCGCCGAGCGCCGTTCTGACGAGCGCCATATTGTTGTAAAGCCCGCCCAGAAGCCGCGGATCGGTGTTCTCCGACGACTCATAGACGGTTTTCGCTTTTTCGAAATACGCAAGCGCGCGTTCGTTTTTGCCGAAGGCGTTGTACGCGGTGGCGACGTTCGTATAGGTCGTGCCCGCGCTCACCGAGCCGTCGAAACCGATCTCGCCGAGAAGACGCAGCGCTTCGTCCGCGCTCTCAAACGCCTTTTCGCGCTCGCCGGTCTTGCGGTAATGCCCGATCAGCTCATTGCGGACGAGGAGCTCGCCGCGCCTGTCGCAGCCCGCCTTCGCCTCCGCGAGCCAATACAGAAGATGCCGCTCGGCGCCCGCGTAGTCCCGGCGGCTCATGTATTCGTCCATTTTTTCGATCACCCGCTGCTGGGGGATCGGCTTGACCGTTTCGGTCACGCCGAAAGGCTCGCCGCAAAGAAGACACGCCGGCTCGACGTAGTCTTCGGGGAGGAGGATGTCGGACATAAAGGCTCCTTATATCAGTTATGATTCATCAAGCCGTGTTTTTCGCGGATATCGGGGATCGGATATCGTGCCGAAACCGCGGCTCAAATCATAGAATCAACACTGCGGACACAGCAGAAAAATATGATAAATCATACAGGCACGATTCGCGAAATCCGATACCCGATATCCGAAATTCTGATTTCACGGCTTCGCCGTGAAATCAGAATTTACTCCAGCGGCACGCTGACGTCGTACTTCGTGTGCCAGATGCCGGTGGCAAAATTGCGCGCGCGGAACAGGACCTCGCCGTCGTAGACCTCGATCATATAGCCCGTGCCGTTGAGCGGGTATCCGCGCAGGCTGAAATACATATAGCAGGGCAGGTTCACAAGGTGCAGGCCGTTCCGTTCCTCGATGCTCGCGTAGCCGCGGAAGGACGCCTCGTCCGCCGAGGAGAAGCCGCTGTGGATATGCCCGGTGATATAGAACACGTTGTCGTATTTCATCAGGATCTGCTCCACCGCGTCGGACTGGTCGCCGAGGCCGCCGGTCTGCGGGTCGTAATCCTTGTCGCCCCAGGTCTTCGGCAAGCCGTGGGTCTGGTTGATGGGCCAGTGGCAGAACACGAAAATGGGCTTGCCGCTTTCCGCCGCCTCGTTCATTTCGCCCTCCAGCCACTGAAGCTGCGCGTCGCTGACGTAGGCGTCGGTATGGTCGTACTCGGAGGCAAGGAAGATCAGGTGATAGCCGTTCACATCCTGCGAATAGTAGGGAGTCGCGATCTCCGGGCCGCCTACCTCCTTCACGAATCCGGTGAAGTTGCGGATCATGCCGCTGTAATCGCCGTCGTCCGAATCTCTGGTCCAGGTGTCGTGGTTGCCCTGCACGGGAAGGATCTTCTTTGCGGGAGTCCTGCCCGCAAACGCCTCGAGCACGCGGTCGTACTGCTCCTTATAGCCGTGGTCGGTGATGTCGCCGGTGATCAGGAGCGCGTCGATGGGGGTATAGGATTTTTCCATATCCTCAAGCCCCAGCTCGAGCATTGCCTGACGGATCACGCTGTCCTGCACGTGCGTGTCGGAGATCACGGCGAGGTTCATACGGACTTCTTCGGGAGCTTTCGCCTTGAAATAATCGTTCATGTGCCCCACGAACGGAAGCGCGAACACGTTCGCCACCGCAAGAACAATGGAAATAACCGCTTTCAGAATACCAATCATAAAAACCATCCTTTCGTAAACTGATTATTCCGTCGATTTTATATTATCACATTCCCGCCGCAAGTACAATATGATTTTTCAAATAAATCCCGCGGGACGGTTTTTTTGTCCTTTCCCGTATTGACATTGCGAACGGCGTAATCTATAATTTTTTTAATCGGAGCGCGGCAGGGAGGAATCTTTTGTTTTGAACAAACGGACCGGAAATCTGAAAATCGTCTCATTCGGCGGCAGGCTCGGCTTTTTTGCGGTCAAACGTCTGCCGCGGCTGACAAGCGGGCTTTATCTCGGATATATCCGGCTGATCTCCGCGCGGGGAAAGAAACAGTATATCGAAAAATGCCTTGCCGCGGGCGAAACGCCGCTGATGTGCGTCGAGGTCGAAACGATCAACAAGTGCAACGGCGTCTGTTCGTTTTGCCCGAACAACAGGTATGCCGATCAAAGCCCCGCGCAGGTCATGACGGAAGACGTTTTCCGCAAAATCGTGACCGATCTCGCGGCGCGGGACTACAACGGCATCTTTTTCTTTAACGGGAACAACGAGCCGTTTCTTGACAAATCGATCTGCGACAGGATCGACTACGTCAGACAGATGCTTCCCCGGGCGCGGCTGGAGGTCTTCACGAACGGCTCGCTGCTGACCGACGCGATCCTTGACAGGATCGCCGGCAAGCTCGACCTTCTTCTGATCAACAATTACTGCGAGGATTATACGCTCAACGAAGGCTCGAAGCGGGCAATCGCGCATTACCGCGCCAACCGGGAGCGTTACGGCGATACGGAGGTCATCGTCGAATACCGTTACGTCCGTCAGCTTCTGACGAACCGGGGCGGCGAAGCGCCGAACAAAAAGAACAGCTCCCGGGTTCACCGCTCGCTCTGCCTTGTTCCGTTCGAGGAATCTTATATCTTCGCCGACGGCGTAATGGGGCTTTGCTGCAACGAGACGCGGCGGCTCGTCGAATTCGGCAGCGTAACGGAAAACGACGTTTTCGATCTGTTCGAATCTCCCCGTCTGCAGGAGATCCGCCGGCAGCTCGCGCAAGGGCGGGACCGCTGCGAATTCTGCAAATACTGCGATTTTGAAAGCCGCGGCCAGCGGGGCGTCGTATGGGTCAAAAAATACGCGGACAAGCTGAAATAATACCAAGACCATTCCCTGAAAGGAGATTGTGGAATATGGCGTTTATCAGAGACAAAAAAGAAGAACTGACCGGCTTTCAGAACGGTCTGCTTCCCTCGGAAAAGATCGACTGTCAATGCGATTTCGTGATGGTCTACCGCATGGACGCGACGACGCTCGAGCGCATCGCGGCATACCGTGAGCTGGGGTACGTGATCCACCTGATGACCGGCATTGCGTGGGGACATTATCAGGATTATCTTTACGGCAAGTGGGACGGCCGCGAGCACTGGGACGAGGCGCAGACCGACCGCTTCGGCAATCACATCCTGCACAATGTGGATATCCCCTATATGGTGCCGACGGTCTCCTTCTGCGATTATCTCACCGAAAAGCTGAAGATCGCCGTGGACGCGGGCGTGGAGGCGATCCACGTGGAGGAGCCGGAATTCTGGGACCGGGGCGGTTATTCCGAGGCGTTCAAGCGCGAATACCGCCTGTATTACCGCGAGGAATGGAAAGCGCCCCACGAGAGCGTCGACGCGAAATATAAATGCTCGAAATTGAAGGCGTATCTTTACACGCGCACGATCGACCGGCTCGCGTCCTCGCTCAAGGAGTACGCGATGACGAAGCACGGCAGGACGCTGCGCTTCTACGTGCCGACGCACTCGCTCGTGAATTATACGCAGTGGAAGATCGTCTCCCCCGAAGGGAAGCTGGCGGATATCCCCGCCGTGGACGGCTGCATCGCGCAGGTCTGGACGGGCACGTCCCGCGAGAAAAACTGGTACGACGGAAAATTCGCCGAACGCACCTTCGAGACCGCGTTCCTCGAATACGGCGTGATGCAGGAGCTCGTCAAGGGCACCGGCAGGACGATGTGGTTCCTCAACGACCCGATCGAGGATAACCCGATATTCGACTGGACGGACTACCGCGAGAACTATCTGCGCACCATCACCGCCTCACTGCTGCATCCGCTGGTGAATAAATATGAGATCTGTCCCTGGCCGAACCGCGTGTTTTACGAAAAGTACCCGAAAGGGCGCGACGACGCCGAGACGATCCCCCCCGAGTACGCGACGATCCTCAACAATATGTTCCAGACCCTCGGTTCTCTGGAAAACAGGGGCGATATGGATATCCGCGTGGGCATTCTGGCGGGCGACGCCCAGCTTTATCAGCGGGAATACCCCGACTGCGAGTTTTCCGAGGAGATCAAAGAGCGCGTCGGCACGGTGCTCGTCGAGGACGAGGCACTTGTGAAGCGTTTCGAAAACGAGCTGATGAAGTCCGACGCGCCCGACCGCGAGCTGATGCTGAAGTTCATGGCGTCCAACGCGTTCCCGGCGTTCTTCTCGCTCGCGCTGCCGCTGCTCAAGGCGGGTATTCCCGTGCGCCCGGTGCTGCTGGACAACGCGCGCCGCTACGTCGGCTATCTCGACGATTACGACGTGCTGCTGATGAGCTACGAATACATGAAGCCCGACTATCCGGATATCAACGCCGCGATCGCCGAGTGGGTCCGCCGCGGCGGGCAGCTCATCTACGCGGGCGACGGCTTCGACCCGTTCCACGGCATCAAGAGCTGGTGGACGGGCAAATACCCGACCGCGGCGGAGCATCTGTTTGAAATGCTCGGCATCGAGCCGAAAAAAGAAAAGGAGATCTTCGTCTGCGGCAAGGGAACCGCCGCCATCTGGAAGGTCAACCCGAGCGTATTCTCCTTCAACGCGGAAAACGCGGACGCGCTGCGCTCGTTCTTCTCGGAAGTGCTCGCGAAGCAGGGCAAAAAAGCCGAATTCCGCAACTATCTGCTGCTCGAGCGCGGCAATTACACGATCGCCGCGGTCATGGACGAGAGCGTCGACGACGGGACGCTGAAGCTCGACGGACTGTTCACCGATATGTATTCGCCCGATTTCGCCGTGAAACACGGCGTGACCCTGCGGCCGGGCGAAAACAGGATGCTGCTCGATTACAGCCGTATCGAAAACGAAACGCTCTGCGTCGTCGGAACGTCGGTCCGCGTCAACGCGCTTTCCGAAAAAGACGGCGCCGTCGCCGCCGACGTGCGCGGCGCGGGCGGCTTCCGGGCGTATCTGCGCCTGCGCGTGCCGTTCCGCCCGACCGCGGCGACGATCGACGGCGCCCCCTGCGAACTCTCTTATGACGAAGAGACCCACACCGCGCTGATCTCGTTTGAGAGCAAAGTCGGCGAGCGGAAGATCGTGCTGAAATAAATACTGATTTGCGAGGCGCGGAGCGCCTCGCAAATCAGTATTTCGGATATCGGGTATCGGATCTCGTGAATCGTGTTTGTATAATTCATTATTTTTGCTCTCTCACGATTGCGCGAGTGTATTCTATGATTTCAGCCGTGGTTTCGGCACGATATCCGATCCCCGATCCCCGATATCCGCCGAGGGCGTCAGCCCGACAAACCCGAATTTATATAAAAGGACCATAGTATGAAAACCACAAAAGACTCTCCCCTTCTCCGCGTCGCGGTGCTCTCCGATCTGCACATGGACGAGCGTTCCTGGCGGGCGCGGCGGCTCGAACGCGCGCTCGCAAGAATGGAGCGCGCGGAACGTCTGCCGGACCTTCTGATCGTGCCCGGCGACGTGACCGACGACGGCGCGGAAAACTCCTGGCGATGCGTAAAACGCATTTTCGCAAAATACCGCCCCGCAGAGCAGGTCCTGTTCGCCATCGGCAACCACGATACCGACGGCGGAGAGACCGGGCAGCGCAATTTCATTCAATATACGAACGAAATCTGCGGACTTGACCTCGAAAAGCCCTATTATTCCCGCGTCGTGAACGGGATCCCGTTCCTGTTTCTCGGCAGCGAGGGCTCCGCGCTCGACGCGGTGCTTTCGGAAGAACAGATCGCGTGGTTCGATCAGGAAGCCGCTGCCGCCGCCGAAACCGGGAAGCCGGTCTTCGTGATCTGCCACCAGAGCTTCAACGGCACGCACGGTCTGCCCTACACCTGGAACCGCGACCATTCCGCCACCGACCCCATGGAAGGCGGCATCGGCGTGAAGAACGACCGCATCAGGGCGATCCTGTCGCAATACAGAAACGTGTTTTACATCAGCGGCCATATCCACGAGGGTCTCTGCCGCGGGAAAAGCGAAAACGGCTGTACATGGAGCTCCGTGGAAAATCTGAACGGGATACGTCTCGTCAACGCGCCGTGCTTCATGTTCCCGAACCACGACGGCGACCCCGCCCCGGGCAAGGGATATATGATCGAGATTTTCGAGAATAAAGTATTGCTGCTCGGGCGGGATTTCCTGCACGGCGTTTGGGACCCGAATTTCGTGTATTCGTTCGATCAGGAGTAATTGTCTCCGCCTTGCGAATCACGAATCACGAATCACGCAACCACAAGGAGACCGACCATGACCCAATACCTCATCGGCATCGATTTCGGCACGCTCTCGGCGCGGGGCGTGCTCGCCGACGCCGCGGACGGGCGCGTCGCCGCTTCGGCGGTGTGTGAATACGCTCACGGCGTGATGGAGAAAACGCTCCCCGACGGCACGCCGATCCCCGACGAATACGTTCTTCAGTACCCGGCGGACTACCTCGAGGCGCTGTCTTCGGTGCTCCAGACCCTTGCGGATAAAGCGCAGGACGGCGAGATCGCGGGCATAGGGATCGACTTCACCTGCACGACGTCGCTGCCGCTCGACAAGGCGCTGCGTCCGCTCTGCGAGACGGAAAAATACCGCAAAACGCCCGACGCGTACGCGAAGCTCTGGCGGCACATCGCCGCCGCGCAGGGGCGATACGTTACGGAAACGGCGAAACAACACGGGCTTGCGTGGCTTCAGAACGTGGGCGGCGAGGTCTGCGGCGAATGGGCGGTGCCGAAGCTTCTGGAGCTGAAACAGAACGCTCCGGCGCTGTTCGACGAAACGGAATACTATACGGAAGCGGGAGACTGGCTCGTATCGCTTCTCTGCGGCGAGCCCGTGCGCTCTTTAAGCTACGCGGGGTACAAGAATTTTTATCGGGACGGATTCCCGGACGAGGCGTTTTTCAAAGCGGTCGACCCGGCGTTTGAACGCATCATGCAAAACCGGTTCCGCGGCAGGACCGTCGCCGTCGGCGAAAGGGCGGGCCTGCTCTCCCCCGCCGCGGCGAAAAAGCTCGGCCTGCCGGCGGGGATCGCCGTGACGGCGGGCCTCACCGACGCGCATCAGGGCGCGGTCGGCGCGGGCGCCTGCGGCGACGGGGATATGCTCTGCGCGCTCGGCACCTCCGCGTGCTTTATCCTGCAAAACAGAACCGATCTGCCGGTCACGGGAATTTCGTCGCAGATGTACGGCGGCATTTTTGAGGATATGACCTCCTACGAATCCACCTCGTCCATGGGCGATATGCTGGCGTGGTTCCTCGAAGAACTCTGCCCCGCGAAATATTTCGACGAGGCGAAAAAACGAAGCATGAACATCCACGCGCTGCTGACGGAAAAAGCGGCGGCGCTCCCGGCGGACGAGCCGGTCTTTTTCCTCCCGTGGCTCGGCGGCAGCCGCTGTCTTCTGCGCAACAGCGAGCTTGCGGGCAGTTTTCACGGACTGCGCTTCGGCACCGCGGCGCCCGCGCTCTACCGCGCGATCCTCGAGGGGATCGCCTTTGAGTCCCGCGAGATCTTCGACAATTATACCGCGCAGGGGCTGACGGTCGGGCGCATGATCGCGGTCGGCGGGATCTCAAAGAAAAACGCGCTGATGATGCAGATCCTCGCGGACGTTCTCGGCAGGGAAATCGAGGTCTGCGCCTCGGACGAAGCCGCCGCCCTCGGTTCCGCGATCACCGCAGCCGCAGCCGCGGGGATTTATCCCGATATCACGGCCGCCTGCGCCCATATGGCGGCGGGAACGGAGCGCACCTTCCGCCCGGACGGGGATCGGGCGGTCTATGAGAAGAAGTTCCGGGAATATCATCGGATCAGAAGCGCGGATATCGGGGATCGGATCTCGTGAATCGTGCTTGTATAATTCACGATCCT
>JAFRTA010000001.1 GCA_017427315.1 Clostridia bacterium | reverse complement strand
TCCCGAGGTGTTGGAATCTGCGCAGGCAAACGATAAATAAGCCGCGGATTATCACAGTTTTCACCAAGTCGCACAGACTTTAAGTCCGTATCTTGGGTCTCGGGTCTTGAGTCTCGAGTCTGTAAATTCTGATTTGTCGCGCAGCGACAAATCAGAATTTACGGCCTCACCAGCGCGATATGTCCCTCTCCGCCGCTCTGCAGCTCGACCGCGGCGAGAGCGTACTGCCTGCCGTTATAACGGAAAAACGTATAGAAATATATCCTTCCGTAATCGCCGTAGGCGGTCACGGAGCCGTCGTAATCCAACGCGCCGTCGTAGGACCAGGGGGACATATCCGCCTCGCTCTCCCAATATCCGTCGTAGTTGATCTGCTGCGGGTCGATTCTGACCGAGACGGCGCGGTCGCCCGCCCAAATCTCGATTGCCGCAAGCTCGCGGACCGCGTCGGGATAGAAAAGGCACGCTTTCCAGCGGCCGCTGATTTCCGCGCCGGTGGTGAGATTCTCCGCGCCGGAAGGAATCGCGTCGGGGTCGTTCGTATCATACCAGGCGAAATCCTCCGGCGACGGGTCGCCGATGTTCGCAACGTCAACCGGCGGCTCGGTCGGCGCCGCGGTCCCGGCGGTCTTCGCCGTCGTCGGCGCGGCGTCGGCCGCCTCGGTTTTCTCCGGTCCGGTTTCCGTCTCCGATTCTGCCGCGCGCGTCGGCAGGCCGCTGCCCGTCGGTTCAACCGCTTCGACGGCGGCCGTCTGTTTTTCGGGCGGCGCTGCGGCGCGCTTTTTGAGGTTGACCGCGAGCGCCACGCAGACAATCACGAGCAACAGAATCCCGCCGAGAACGATCCCGACGACGCCTCCGACGGGAATGCCGAAAACGCGGGCCTGCGGCTTTGCGCTCACGCGTACCGTTCGGTTTTCGGGAAGAGCGTAATTCTGCCCCGGAACGGACTGCCGCCCGGTCTGCGCGGAATAATACGCCCCGCCCTGCGGAGCCTGCCCCTGCGCGGAATAATACGCCCCGCTCTGCGGAGCCTGCGCCGCCTTCTGCGCCTGTCTTTCCGCGATGAATTTTTCGGTCATGTTCACCGGCTGTCCGGCCCGCTGCTGCTCCGCCGCGTTCGGGTCCGGAACGGGCGCGCCGCAGTTGCTGCAGAATTTCGCGCCGTCGGGAATATTATGTCCGCATTTGCCGCAAAACATCGTATATCTCTCCTTTTTTCCGTTGTCTTACAGCCTTCCGCCGCAGTTGTTGCAGAAATTTGCCCCCGCGTCAATCTGCGCGCCGCAATGCGGGCAGAACCGCGTCTGCGCCGGCGGCGGAGCGGTCCGGACGGGCGGCGCGTATGCCGTCTGCGCATACGGCACGGCGACCGGCGCGCCTTTGAGCATCACGCAGCCGCATCTGCCGCAGTAATCGTCCCGCGCGTCGCGGCTCGAGCCGCAGCCCGCGCAGAGCAGGAACGCATCGCGGGATTTATCGTATTTTTCGTAATAGTCGAGTCTGCCGATGTGCCGCACCCGCTCGCCCTCGAAAAACTGGTCGAAAAGGCGGCTGTTGCCCACCGCCTGTTCTTTTCTGCGCTTGCCGTCCGAGGTGCGGAAATACACCCTGTAAACGTCCGCATGCTCGAGATGGGAGTCGCCGTCGCTGTCCCGCCTGCTGCGCGTTTCGGTCGTGTGTTCTTTCCGCTCGACGACGCCTTCCCAGTCTTTCTTTTTCCGCAGGGAGGAAAGATACCACAAAAGGTCGATCAGCCAGATCGCGCCGACGACGAGCCCGACGTTCCGGTATCCTTCCGCGGTCGCGGGGACCTGCTTCGAGATCAGCAGATACGCGGCGACGCCGACGCTGAACAGCAGAAGGAAGACGAAACCGAACGCTTTCCCCTTCTTTTTCTGCGTTTTGAGCGTCGGGTCGTCCGCCCGGCTGCTGTAGCCGACGCCGCCCGCGCCGGTCTGATTGACGCCGGCGTATTTTTCATTGCCGTAGGGTCTGCCGCAGCGGGGGCATGCCGCCGCGTTCTTTTCGACGCGTTCTCCGCAGACGGTGCAGAACCGGTCTCCGAAGCCGAAATTTTTCTTTGCCATGCCGTCCGGGTCCTCCCGTTCGTTTTTTTCTTCCGTTTACCCGTTCGCGGGCGCCGCCTCGGGCAGCGCCTCGATCCGCGCGGCGGCGCGCAGGATCTTCCGCGCGTCCGAGGACTTGATCTTTCCGTCAAAATCCACGTCCGCATAGGGGAAATCTTCGTCCGCGAGCGCTTCGATCCGCGCCGCGGCGCGCAGGGCGAGACGCGCGTCCGTCGAATTGACCCTGCCGTCGTTGTTCACATCGCCGAGCTTGCGGTCGTTCGCGGCGATCTTTTCACATTTCGCAAAGAGCGTGATATCGCCGGTTATTCCTTTTTCGAGCTTTTCCACGGGCTTGCCGTCGAAGTTCACGTTGTCGTACCAGCCGAGGAATTCATAGCCCTCATCCGAGGGAATGAGCGGTTTGAGCGCGATCTCGTCCTCCACGGTGCGGACCGCGGGATTTTCGTTCGCCTTGAAATGATCTTCGTCTCCGTCGCGCAGACGGTAGTCGATCTTATATTCGATCGCGGTCCACTTCGCGTAAAACGTTTTGTCGCCGGTATCCGCCGCGCTCACGCCGTCGGCGGCTTTTTTGAATTTCGCGTCGGCGAACCATCCGCCGAAGTCGTAGCCCGCCAGCGTCAGCGGCTGCAGCTCCACCGTATCGCCGTAGGTGTATTCCTCCGGGTTCGCGCCGTTCCACACGCCGTCAAGCCCGAGCCTGTATGCGATCTTCCAGCGGCCCTTGATCCACTTCGCGTAAAGCGTCACGTCGCTGCTCTCGTTGAGGAGCCAGCCGCCCTTCGCTTCGTCAAAGTCCAGCGCCCCGGTCGAAAAATCTTTGTTCAGGAACCATCCGTCGAAAATGTATCCCGTCTTCGCGGGCGCATAGATCACGACCGTGTTGTCGCCGCCGGCGTTGATCGGGTAGCTCGCGGGGTTCTTTTCGTTGTTTTCGTATTCCTTCCCCGCGCCGTCGTAGACGATGCTCTTTTCGGGCAGCTCCCAGTATGCGTAAAGCGCGACGTCCTTCGCGCCCTTTTTGTACGTCAGCGTTTCGACCTTTTTGCCGTTTTCGGGCGCGTCATACCAGCCGAGGAATTCCGCTCCCTCGTAAGAGACGTCCTCGAGCTTCACCCTGCCGTCGTCGGAATAAATCCGTTCGGGGTTGCCGTTGTAGACGTAGGCGGTGACCGCGCCGAAGTCGTAGGTCACGCCGAAGGAGGGCAGCTCGTTCCACTTCGCGTAATAGGTTCGGCTCGCCTTGACGGACGTGTCAAACGACTCGATTTTCGTCGTGAAAGCCGGGTCGGCATACCAGCCGCCGAACGTATAATGCGCGCGGGTCGGCGTATAATCCGCCGACGTCAGATTGACGTTGATGGCGGTATCTTCGTCGAACATCGTGACCTGCTCGGTCCCGCTCGCAAAGGAGCCGCCGTCCAGCTCGTAACTGACGGTGAACTTGCCGGTCAGCGACAGCTCGACCTCGTTCGAACGCGCGGTGCGGATATACACCTGCTCGCCGTCGAACAGCTGATCGTGCAGCCCGTTTTCGACGGTCTCGATGCGGTCGCTGTCGGCCCCGTACAGAGAGACGCGCAGCCAGACCGGGTCGCCCTCTTTATATCCGAGCTTTTCCAGAAGCTCCCTCATAACGTAGTAGTCGTCGTCAAACGTAAAGAAATAATCGTTCGCGTTCGGGTCGGTCACAACGTACCATTCGCCGCCGCCGACGCGGATCTCGACGATATACCGGGGCTCGTAATACTCGCCCGTCAGGTCGCGGCGGACTTCGCTTTCCAGCGCGTAATACTTCGCCAGCGCGGTTTCGGTATTCTCGGGATAAGCCACAGCGAAGCGGCAAAGCGTCGCCTTCACCGTCAC
>JAFRTA010000164.1 GCA_017427315.1 Clostridia bacterium | reverse complement strand
TCCGGGCAGTCCGTGTGACCGGTCACCGGCGCCGCGAGCGAAATGCCGAGCGTGGCCGGAACGCCGAAAAGCCGCGTGAAAAACGCCGCGGTCGACGACGTGCCGTTCCCGTCCTTCCCGGTATCAATCCGTTTCGGTCATTCGAAGATTTTCGCCGTCCCGGCGGAGCCTTTATACGTATTGCCGTCGTACGCGAAGCTGCCTTTGGCGAAGAACGCCGCCGCGATCCTGCCGTCGGGCAGTCTGACCGCCTGCAGGGTCGGGGTGTTCACGATCACCTCAAACTGCGCGTCTGTGCCCTCCGCCATCACGGTATAGGCGTAGGAACCGGTATTTTCCGCGTAAACCGTGAAGATATCGCCCTCCGCCGGGATATCGGCGAGCGTGAGGTTGTTCCTTCTCCAGGAGCCGGTGCGGTGCGCGGGCTCCGCGGTCAGCGCGCCGCCTTCCAGCAGCTCATATTTTATCCCGTTGTGGAGCACCGTGTTTCCGTCCCGGACGAAGGAACCGGCATAATACGACTGGTCGAGGGTGGTGAACATCCGCTTCCCGGCGTCGTTCGTCATGCCCGCGCCCAGCAGGATCGCGGCGTCGTCCGTCGCGAAGCAGGATACGGTCATCGAGATCCCCTCGTGCTTCGTCTTCGCGAACGAGACCGCCGCGCCGTCGGCGGCGGCGCCGCCGTAAACGCCGGGCAGCAGACGGTAGGTCGCGTCGGGATGCGCGGCGATTTCTTCGTCCGTCTCCGGGACCGCCGTCGTGCCGGGGATGAACGAATAGTCCAGCAGCGGGCTGATATTCGTGTATTCGCTCCCCGTGCGCATGACTGTCGTCACGCCCGGGAAGGTGGAATTATAGCAGAGGATATTCTCGTCGTTGGTGATCTCCGCGTAGTACATCCGGCTGTCGCCGCCGCGGAAGCTGAAATAGAAATCCTCATTGTTGATGACGATGAATTCCGCCTCGTCGAAGTAATGCACGCCATGATTCTGTTTCTCGTTGCCCGCGATCGACGCCGCGTAAGCGAGAAGCTCGTCGCTGCGCGGCATCCCCTCGGTATTCGCCAGCAGGATAAGGTCCGATACGAGTCCGCCGAGCGGCTGTGCGTTCATGCGCGAGACCGACCGGCCCAGCGTCGTGGGGTCGAGAACGTTGCCGAAGCTCATGGTCCTGAGACCGGTCAGGATGAATTCCGCCGTCGGCGCGAGCTCTTCCGCAGGGAACATATACTCCGTGCCGCCGACCATGCGGATGATCTTCGTCAGGCCGTGGATGAAGACCATGCCGTAGCCGCCCATATACAGCCGGTTGCCGTGCTGGAAGAAGGTTCCGTCCTTTTTGATGCCCTCCGAGCGCGAGTAACCGAGCGCGCCCGACACGACGCGCAGCGCGGACCTGACGGCGGGGGCGTAGCCGGTGATCACGCCGAATTTGATGGAGGACATGGCGATATCCATCGCGTTTGCGCCGGTATAGGCGCGCAGCGTGGGATCCACCGCGTAGCAGCCGCGCCCGACCAATACCGCGAGCTGCCGCAGCTGCGTTTCATCCAGCTCGTCCTTCATCAGCACGCCGATCTCGCCGAGGATATTCGGGTTCGAGAGCTTGTTGTGCCACCAGTTGGGGTTTTTATAATCGTGCTTGATCCAGTGCGCGAGCAGACGGACGGTCAGGTCCTGATACTCCGCTTTGGCCCCGGGGTCCGTTTCGAGCCGGAACAGGACCGCCAGCCGTTCGGTCCGCGTCAGATGTCTTGCCGCAGGCCACACGGCGCGGTCCTGATTTTCATAATCGATGTCGGTGAAAAAGAGGTTGCCGTCCGCGTCCTCTGCGGTCAGCGCTTTGATCGCAGAGGGGTCTGCGATATCCGCCCCGGAGAATACCAGGGAGCCGTCGAGGATCCCTTCGGTCAGGTTTTCCGCGACGGCGTCCACCGAAGCCTTCGATCCCGCGCCGAACTGTGCGGAAAAGAAAATCATCAGCGTGACGAGAAAGAGACTGAAAAATTTCTGAATTGCTGCAAACATGGTTGACGCCTCCGTTCGAGAGTGTGAATTCGGATTTATGCGTAGTGCGTTTTGCGTGTTGCGTAGATCTTGTGCCCGACCGGGCCACGCGGCAAAGCCGCTGTGGTTGCCGCTGAAAACAATCCGCCGGACTGTTTCCTTTACGCGGCAATTGCGTTTTGCGTTTTGCGTGTTGCGTTTTGCGATGCCGTCTGCCGGTTCAGTCCCGCGCTTCCGCTTTTTCCGGCGGGGCGTCCCACTCGTCGCCCCGGACGGCGGTCAGGTCGACGCCTTTGGTATCGTGGGTTTTGAGCGCAAGAACCGTGAACGCGGCGATCAGGCTCGGGACCGCGACGCAGAGCAGGACCGGTCCCGCGGCGGCGTTGCCCAGCCATGTCAGCAGCGGTATGGTGACCGCATAGGCGACGGCGACGCCGACCCCCGTGGCGACGCTGACCGTCGCAAGAACGGACGAGCGCAGCGCCGTCGGGCAGGATTCGCCCGTCATCATATTGATGATATCGACGTTCGCCCAGAAAAAGCCGATGCACGCGCCGCAGAAAAAACCGACGAGGTACGGCGGCAGCCCTGCGCGCGAGCCGAGCATGAAGCCGAGGAAGAATACGACCGCCGCCAGAGAGGAAAACAGGGCGGCCGCTTTGCGGCTTTTGCGGTCGGCGACAAATCCGGGCAGAAGCTGCCCGAGGGCGCAGCCGACCGGGAAAAGAAACAGGGCGGACGTCACCTGATTGACGCCGACGCTTTCCAGCGCAGCCTCAAGGTCGGAAAAAACTCCCAGCTCCAGATAATGCCGGGCGTAGCCGTAAGTGATGACGACCTGATAATCGACCGTGAGCAGGTAGCCTGCTTCGGCGAACGCGACGGCGATATACAGCCAGCGGAGCTGTTTGTGCTTCCAGACGAATTTCAGCGCCGGGAGAACGCCGCCCGCCGTGTCGGTCCCGTTCTCTGCGGTATTGCCGCGCAGATAATTGATGCGCGCGCGGTTGAACGCGTCCGTCTCCTTCGCAAGCATCAGCGCCGCGAAGCTCGTGACGAGCCCGACGACGGCGGGGATCAGATAGACCCTGCGCCATTGACTTGTGCTCTGCATCAGAAGACGCCGCAGCAGCGGAACCACCATCACGCCGAGCATCGCCACGCATTTGACGATGGAATAGATCTTCGCGCGGTGTTTGGAGGGAGCCGCTTCCAGAATATAGACGGCCTGCATATCGTGCGGGACGAAGAACTGGATCACGCACGCGCCGAGCACATACAGAGGGACGCTGTTCGACAGATAAACGATCAGCAGTCCGAACGACATACCGAAGGTGTTGATCACGAGGAACGGTTTTCTGCCGAAACGGTCGGAAAGGGGCTTGTATACGATCCCGAGCGCGAGAAAGGGCACCGAGACCACCGAAAGGATATCGAGCATGCCGACGCTGGCGTCGCCGAAATGGGAAAGCATATCGTTCGCGATCTCGGTTTTCATGAGCGTGCCGATCTGCGAGGCGATCTCGTCGGTGATGTAAACAAGACTGACGATAAAAATGAGATACGGAAAATAGAATTTTCCCCGCGGCCCCGCAAGCTGTTTTTCCCGCCGCGCGATCTCGCGGGCGGCTTTGTCGGGATCCGGCGTTCGTTTCATGGACAAGCCTCCTTTGCTTGCGATATTGATTATAGCAGGTCATTTTTCGGTTTTTCCGTGACGCCCTCGCACCGGAGCGTCGGGCGATATCCCGTTACAGGCAAAACGCTCTTTGGAAAAATTCGATCATCAGCCGGAAAACACGCAGCAGCGCGTGCAGCGGAACCGTTTCCCCCGCCGGGGAGAGCTCCAGCGTCACGTTCAGGTCCGCAGGGGCGCTGTAATCGTCCGTAATGCCGCCCGCCAGCGTTTCCAGCAGCGCAAGCGCCAGCTTTTCCGCGCATTCCCGCAGCGCGTCGTAGGAAAGCGGTCTGCCTGCGACCTGCCGGACAAGCGCGCCGAGCGATTCTTTGTCCGGCAGCTTCCCTGCGGCGGAGAGGATCGCGCCCTCAAGACACGTAAGCAGCAGTGCGGTATCCTCTTCGGAGCTTACGGTCTGTTCGTCGCCGCGGAAGAATCCGTACATCAGCCTTGCGGCGACCTCGTAGGGCTTTGTGTATCCGCTCGGCGGAACGGTTACGCCGAAGGGCGCAAGCTCGGCTTCGATGCTTCCGCCGTCGCCGGTATCGTAAATATCCAACCCGACTGCGTCGCCGAGCGTTGCCGTCAGTTTTTCGGCAGCCGAATATGCTCTGGTCCCTTCCTGCAGCCTGAACCACCGTGCAAGCCGGTTCGGGGAGCCCACGTTCCGGTTCAGCCATTTGCCGACGCCGCTGACAAAATACGCACGGGCGTAAGCGGGAAAATCCGCCGCCAGCATCGCCTTCTGCCGGTCGGTCATGATTTCCGGCAGGAGCGACGGGTCGATCTTCTCGATAAAGCTGCTTTCGACCGTGACGGAATCCCCGTAAAAGGTCAGCTCGCGGTATGTGTTCGGCGATGTGATCAGCGCGCCGGTCTGGATATCGTACAGCGTATTTCCGCAGTCGGAAACCGCAGAGGAAATATCGTTGGCGTGGATATGCCCGGTCAGAACCGTGCGCACGCCGTGATCTGCGAACCACCCGGCGTAAAACCGCCACAGATCGAGCATCGGCTGCAGCTCATAGTGCGGCAGAAGGCTGTGGTGCATCATCACGATCGGCGTTTTACCGTCTTTTTCGGCGCGCTCGGTCTGGACCCTGATCCAGCGGAAGACGGATGCGCCGATTCTGCCGTCGTCTTCGCCGTAGATGCAGGAATCCACTGCGAGCAGACGGTATGTGTCGTTCAGATCGACGGCGTAGGACGCGGAATCCTCATGCCTTGCAAGCGCTTCGTCATACCCGAACTGTGCGTATATTTCGCGGAACTCCTCCATGGAGATCCGCGTTTCGCTGCTTTCGGCGGCGCAGTCATGGTTGCCGTTGATCACAAAGATCCGTTTTCCGCTGCGCTGCTCGGTCCGGCGCAGATATTCGGCGAAGGCGAGATGCGAATTCCGTTTGCCGCAGGTCAGATCCCCCGCGATCAGCAGACATTCCGAATCGGATTCTTCAAATTCCGCCAGCATTTCGGCAAGAATCGCGCCGGATTCATAATTCATCTGTCCCTGCGTGGAGGCGTAACCGTACAGTTCGGGTTCCTTCAGATGCGCCGTATACTCTTCGGAAAACACGCCGAGATCCTCCGCGCACTGAAAATGCGTATCCGCCGCAGCCGTCAGACGGAACGGCGATTGCGCGGCGAGAGACCGGACGGGGAGCAGCCCCGAAAGCATACACAGGGCAAGCACAGCCGCCGTGGTTTTCTTCGGTTTTTTCGGGAAGATGTTCATACTTCGTTCCTCTCTGAATTCGGGATTACAGGTTATCCGTGAAAAACGTCGTTTTCGGCGGGAACGCCCGGAAAAAATCCGAATCCGGGTTCCTTATCTCAAGACCGGGGATATATTCCGCGTCCGAAAACCCGCACAGCAGGAGCCGGGACGCCGTGCCGATATCCGCGACCGCGTCGGGAGCACGCGCGCTGTTTTTGTCGATCGCGACGCCGTTTTTCGAATACGTCACGTGAAAGACTTCGCAGCCGACCCCGATTGTAAATCCTCCGTCCCGGGCGGGGTATGTGTGCGCCTTCAGTACGTTTTCGATATTCAGAATTCTCGCGGAGCCGGTGTTGCGCACCCGGATATCGCAGTCCTTCAGCTCCCGGACGTAATGCAGCAGGGGAGAGCTCGCGGGGACGTTCCCGAAGCAGACGTATTTCTGATTGCTTTCGAAATTGCGCAGAAAGCCGACGATCCCGCGCATGGATTCGCAGGAATCGAACCAGAGCTCGTCCGCGAATACGGTGCTCTTCGCCCGGTCGACGTGCAGCGTCGCAAAGGAGTCGTTTTGCCAGACGTATGTATACTTTTCGGAAAGATACGGCTCGGCAGAGAACATCTCCGCGTCGTCCCGCACGAAGCTGAGGTTATACTTCCGGGCGCATCTGTTGTAGACCGCAAGCAGCCGTTCCGTATCGTTCCCCTCGTAAAGCGTTACGTCGGTGTTCCGTCCGATATCCGACAGGGAGGCGAACGGGACCGTCGCGCAGACGGAAAGGCCGACGCGCTCAAACCCGAGCTTGCGGTAATATCCCTCTGCGAACGGGTAGAGAACGGCGATATCGTAACCGCATTCGCGGAACAGATGAGCGAACAGCGCCTTTACCGCGCCCTTGCCCCGGTGCTCGGGCTTCGCGGCGACGCCGCCGATCCCGGCGCAGGTCAGAAGCCTGCCGTCGTAATTGCATTTTTTCTCGTGGATCTCAAGGTCCGCGAACATCGTTTCACCGTCGTCGTCAAACGCGCCGAGCATTTTTTCGCAGGGCAGGACGGAGGCGGGGTCGCGGATGTCGCAGGCGGAAACGAACGCCTGCGCGGCGATCTTGTCGTGTTCGACGACGTCGTCCTTTGTCAGGTATCGGATGATCATGGCCGGACTCCTTTTGCGGGAGGATTTTTGTTTTGCGGATTCGGAGTTTGTCGGGCTGTCGCGGCGATGCTTCGTGACTTGTGATTTGTGACTTGTGACTTGGAAATGCAGGGGGACACACTGCGTCTTGGGCAGCAAAACCGAATCACGAATCACAACGCCTCGACATATCATTATCTTCGCGAAACGTCTTACAGCGGGCTTCCGCAGTATTCGCAGAATTTTCCGCCGCCTGCCGGAGCGCCGCAATTGGAACAGAATTTCGGTCTTGCCGTCGGCGCTGCGGCAGATGCAGGCGCAGCGGGGGCGGCGGGCGCGTCAGCCGGACCGGCGGCGAACCTTGCGGCGTCTTCGATCAGCTTCTGCCGGGCGGCGGCGTCTTCCGCTATCCTTTTCTGCGCTTCCGCATGCGCCCGCTGCCGCTCCTCCGGCGTCATTTTGTCAAGCATCGCCTGAGCCTGTCTGGCCGCTTCTTCCAGCATTTTTGCCAGTTCTTCCGGGGTGTAGTTCGGAACGTTATCCATGTTTTTTCTCCTTATGCTTTATCCGCGGATCCGTATCCGCGTATTATATTGTTCTGTTTTCGGTCATTTTCCGAAAAGCCTTTTCGCCTCTGCGAGGCTTTCCTCCGGATCGAGCAGGGGGGAATACTCCAATCCGCACGCGCCGGTATATCCTGCTTTGTCGATCGCCGCGAAAATGTTTTTATAGTCGTTTTCACCGAACTGCAGCTCGTGTCTGCCGGGGTGCCCGGCGGCGTGCAGATGCGCGATGCACTCGAGATTCTGCGTGACGTTCGGGATGATGTTCCCCTCGGATATCTGCTGGTGGTAGATGTCGAACACGACCTTCACGTTGGGACTGCCGACCGCTCGGACGATGCCGAACGCCTCGGCAGAGGAGGTCAGATAATACCCCGGGTGGTCGACCTTTGTGTTGAGCGGCTCGATCATGACGGTCACGCCCGCGCTCCCGAGGATCTCCGCGCCCGCCCGCAGGCCCTCGACGACGCTGCGGCGCTGCTTTTCCCGCGCTTCTCCGGTGTCGGGACCGACCTGCGTGATCAGTTTTTTCACGCCGAGCGCGGCTGCCGCGTCGCAGCTTTCTTTGAGCCCGTCGAGCCAGAGTCCGCGGCGCGCGGGGTCGGTCAGGCTGAATTCCGTGGTGCACATGCTGAGCAGCGTCACGCCGTGATCCGCGAGCGCTTTTTTCGCGGATGCAAAGTCAAGCTGCTTCCAGCCGTAGATCTCGACGTATTCATAGCCCGCCGCGGCGGCCTTCCCGACCGCCGCCTCAAAGGGAAGACCGTTGAAAAAGCAGGGGACCGGCACGCAAAGCTTCATGGCGTTTTGCTCCTTTGGATCGGAATGCGGTTTTCACTTGCCGCCTTTTTCGGAAATTCCGGTTTGCAGAATCATCATATCATATATTTTCGGAATCCGCAAGAAGAAAACCTCTTTTGTCTTCGGAAGACAAAAGAGGTTTTTGAATGCAGCCGGTTGATGTTCAACGCCCGGACAGGGCGTTGAACATCAGCAGGAAGGAGCTGAGCATCATGCGGAAATACGAAACGAGGGTAACGGTAAAATACGAGACGAATCTCTGCACCGCGGTGGGCTGCGCGTAAATGATCTCCGCCTGGTGCGCCACGTTGTTGGTCCCGCGGAAATCGTTGTAATAGAAGAGCTCTTCCTCGCTGCCGTAATACACGATCTGCCGGATCGAGCTCTCCCGGGGCTCGCCGGTATCCAGGTCCACGGCGGAAAGGCTGTAGTCCTCGATATCGAAAAACGTGAGGCTGCTGCGGGTATAGGGGAATTCCAGCCGTTCGAGATACTTTGTGTTGCAGATGGCGTAGGGCTCCAGCCCCTGCATGCAGGATTCTTCGATCTTATACGTCTTGTCGGGCTTTGCGGCGGGATAATGGATCAGCGAGAGGCAGTAGCGGGAATAGAGCACGCCGTCCTTTGCCGTAAGCTCTTCGTTGCCGTCCTCCACCTCGAAGCGCTCCAGCTCCGAAAGGTACGCGAAGGCGTGATGGAAGGGATAAGGCGCGATCCCGTCGTCGTTCGTGAAATGGCTGAGGCAGCTGTTTTTTGTGATATACACGGTCTTCACGCCGGGCGCGACGGTCTTGATCCAGTTCAGAAAATCTTCCGTCTTTTCGATGGAATGGATGTTGCCCTTGTCCTCGTCGATCGTGAGCCGTCCGCTCGCGGGGTCGAAAGTGACGGTCGTGTGGAAGGGATGCTCCTTTTCGTCGCCGTCTACGTATACGCCCCTGCTTTCAAAGACGTTGGGGTCGCTGCCTGTCCCCGCCGCGAACGCGGGCGGGAAAGAGGCGCACAGCAGACAGACCGTGAACAGGGCGGCGAGCGCGCGCTTCAGATTTTTTTTCATGAAAACACCTCTGTAAATCGTATGCAGGAACGTCATGACGGCCTGCGCTTATCCCTCAAACTTCTCGCGGTTGATCCACAAGCCGAGAGCGGGATTGGGGATGAAATAGATCTCCTCGCCGTCGACCGTGTTATAGCCGTATTTCAGTTTTTCGGGGTCGTATTTTTTCGCCGTCTCGTCGTAGTCCGCCGCGCGGAAGCCGACCGAGGCGATCTCTTCCTGCGTGATCTCCTTGACGGCGTAGGTGATCGTGAACCTGCCGTCCGACGAGCCGTGGATCAGGTGCGCCGCCGCGCCCATGTTTTCGCGCAGGTCGGCGTTCTCCGGCTTTTTGAACTCCTCGAGCGTATGCAGGCGGCCCCGGTAGCCGTATTTGCGGATCAGCGCGTCCACCCGGTCGTCCTCGCCGAAGCGCTCCACGCCGGGCGCGAGGATGATCAGCTCCCCGCCGTCCGCCATGGCCATTCTCGTGCGGTAAACCGCCTTATTGCCCAGCCACGTGCTTTTAAATTCGGAGGGGTCGAGATAGACCACGCATTTTTTAAGGCCGTGCTCGACGAAGTCGATATTCTTCTCCTGCGCCAGCTTCACCGCGTTGGTCAGGCAGTCCCTGCCCTCGCCGATAAAGAGGCCGTGGGTATGGATCTTCCCGCCGGGAGCCGTGGTGACCGTCAGCACGAACAGGATCGGACGGTCCTTCAGAAAATGCTCCATGCCGTAGTCGAAGATCCTGCGCACGGGGGTGTGGTCCTTGCCCATCATGCGCTCCATGCCGTAGACCGCGCCGATCATGTGAGAGCGGTTGATCATCTCGCTGCCGCCCACGCCGACGAAGAAATTCTTCGCGTGGTTCGCCATGCCGATGACCTCATGGGGCACGACCTGACCGGGAGAGATGATCAGGTCGTAGCTCCCGTCCATGACGAGGCGGTTGACCTCGCACGCGACGGACTCGGTCCAGAGCCCCTCGGTGATCTCCGAGATAAACTCCGCGGGGATCTCGCCTAATTTCACCACATCGGTGCGCCAGTTGTGCACAAGCATCCGCTCAAAGGGCACGTCGCCGAACATGGCGTTCCACTGCGCTTCGGTCACCGGGACGTGGGTGCCCAGCGCCGGCATGATATCGACCTGAACGCCCCGTTCCGTCAGCGCGTGATAGTATACGTTCGTGATATAGCCCGCGTTCGAGTGGAAGCGGGTGAAATCCGGCGGCAGGATCAGAACCTTTTTCAGGCTCCGCCCCTCGAGAGAGGCGAGCAGCGCCGATTTTATTTCCTCCGGCGTAAGGCCTGTTTCCGCTTCGGCGATCCGATAAATGTCATTCATGTCTCATTCTCCCAAAGAAAACGTTTCATCGCGTGCGCGACGCCGCTGTTATCGCAGCCGTCCGTAACGTGATCCGCGGCCTGCTTGACCTCTTCGTCCGCGTTCCCCATGGCGACGCCGATCCCCGCCGCCTGCAGCATCGGGATATCGTTGAAGTCATCGCCGAACGCCATGGTCTCCCCGATCGGGATATCAAGGCGCGCCGCCAGCTTTTTCAGCGCGACGCCCTTGGTGGCTTCCCGGCTGTTGAACTCGATGTTGTTGACGATCGAGGTCGTCACGACGAGATCGGGAAATTCCTCCGGCAGCGTTTTCAGCATCCGGGCGCGCAGATCCATATCCTGAAAAAAGATCTGGATCTTCTGAACGCCGGACGCCTGTTCTTTCAGATACGCCTTGAGCTCCGGCACGGGCGTGCGCAGGTTCTTTATCATATCAAGGCTGTGCGCGTTCGCGGCGAATTCCTCCGCCCGGTCGTAGAACGCCTGCGTCATTCTGCCCCAGCCGTCCTGATAGCAGTCGTAGATCACGGGCAGCCCGTCCAGCCGCTCCATCACGGCGACGGCGCGCTCCCGCGGGATCTCCGAGTCGCAGACGGTCTCCCGGTTCACAACGTCAAAGACCGCGGCGCCGTTGATCGTGATGACGTAGCGCACATAGGGCAGATCCCGGATGAGCTGCGGCATCCCCCGGTAGAACCGGCCGGTGGCGGGGACGATCTCGATCCCCTCACCCGCCGCCCGGGCGAGCGCCGCCGCGTTCTCCGCCGACAGTTTTTTGTCGGGATCGAGCAGCGTGCCGTCCAGATCCAGCGCGATCAGCCGGATCTTACGCATTGTAGGTCGTCGCCGCGGTGTTTCCGCCGTGGCCGGTCCAGTTGGTGTGGAAGAACTCGCCTCTGGGCGCGTCGGTCCGCTCGTAGGTGTGCGCGCCGAAGTAGTCGCGCTGCGCCTGCAGCAGGTTCGCGGGCAGACGCGCGGAGGTATAGCCGTCGAAATAGCTGAGCGCGGAGGTCATCGCCGGTGCGGGAACGCCGTACTGCACCGCCGCCGCGGCGACCTTGCGCCACGCCGGGACCAGCTTTTCGACGGTCTCTTTGAAATAGGGGGCGAGGATCAGGTTCTTCAGCTCCGGATCCGCGTCGAACGCCTCCTTGATCTTGCCGAGGAAGACAGAACGGATGATGCAGCCGCCGCGCCACATCAGCGCGATGCCGCCGTAGTTGAGGTTCCAGCCGTAGTGCTCCGCCGCGGTGCGCATCAGGGTATAGCCCTGCGCGTAGGAGATGATCTTGGAGGCGAACAGCGCCTGACGGATGGCCTCGACCATCTCTTCCTTATCGCCCTCAAAGGCGGGGATGGTCCTGTTGAAGACGGCGGCGGCGTTCACGCGCTCTTCCTTCATGGCGGAGAGGCATCTTGCGAAGACCGCCTCGCCGATCAGTGTCAGCGGCACGCCCTCGTCGAGCGCCGCGATGCCGGTCCACTTGCCGGTGCCCTTCTGCCCGGCGGTGTCGAGGATCTTTTCCGCGAGGGGCGAGCCGTCCGTATCCTTATACGCGAGAATGTCGCGGGTGATCTCGATGAGATAACTGTCGAGCTCGGTCTCGTTCCATTTTTTGAAGGTCTCGTGCATCTCGTCGTAGCTCATGCCGAGCAGGTCGCGCATGAGCTGATACGCCTCGCAGATCAGCTGCATATCGCCGTACTCGATGCCGTTGTGGACCATCTTGACGAAGTGGCCCGCGCCGTTTTCGCCCACCCAGTCGCAGCAGGGCTCGCCGTTCTCGACCT
>JAFRTA010000163.1 GCA_017427315.1 Clostridia bacterium | reverse complement strand
TTCTTCATCAGATTCACGAGGTTCAGCGCGTGATCGAGATTGCCCTCGACGGTGATCTTGCCCGCGAGGAACTCGGCGACGGCGTCCGCCTTGCCCGAAAGCACGGCCTCAAGCGTCGCGACGGGAACGGTGATCATCGCGGTATGATCGTGATAATCATAGGGCTCAACAGCGAAAACGCCGTTCATGTACGCGGCGTAGAAAGTGCCGTGGCTCTCGTCTTCGGTCATATTGATCTGCACCGCGAAGGGCTCGGAAAGCTTCTTCTCGTCGATCTTGCCGTACTTTTTCTTCAGCTCGTCGAATTTTTCCTGAAACGTCATGGTGGTTTCTCCTCTCTTTTTCCGGCGCCGCAAGGCGCCTCTTTCCTGATTATTATATCACCGAAAAGGAAAATATTGCAATGTTTTTTGACGTTTTTGAAATAATTCTCGGTTTTTGAGAAAAAAATCGTTTCTCCCGCCGTGAAACTATGCAATCCCCCCGAAACAAAAGGGGAAATCCGTTGAATTTTTCATATAATTATGGTATACTTTCAACAGTACTGAAATGTACGGGGATCGGAAAAGAGGCGTTCTTATGACCGAGATCGAAAAAATCGAATACGCGAAGGGCTTTATCGATAAGCTGGCGCAGGGCGTGAACCCGCTCGACGACGAGCCGGTGCCGGAGGGGGAGCTGCTGAATAACGTGCGCATTTCCCGCTGCATGTTTTTCGTCTCCGATATCCTTCGGCAGGTGATCGAAAACGGAGGAACGGAAAAAAGCCGGAAAAAGAGAACGTCAAAACCGTTCTCGCTGTCGCCGGAACAGGCTGCCCGGTTCCGTTTTTCGCAAAAGCCCGTTTCTCTCAGCGAAATCGCGCGGGGCGTTTCCGCGCTGCCCTGCGACGAGGATATGCAGAAGCTCAGCTACTACGATATCATTGACTGGCTCGTCTGCCAAGGGCTGATCGACGAATCGGTCGGGGCGGACGGCAAGCCGCTGCGTCGGCCCTCGGCGGACGGCGAGGCGGCGGGGATCCGCGTCGAGCGGCGGCAGACTCCCTACGGCGACAGGGATTACGTCGTTTACGACGCCAGCGCACAGAAACTGATTCTGGATAACATCGACGCCGTGGCCGCGATGAAATACGGCGAAGACGAATGAGGAGAAGAGAAAATATGAAAAAATCGCTGACCGTGTTTCTGATCGTCCTGCTTGCCGCCGCGCTGATCGTCGGCGCAGCGGCGGTCGTGCCTGCGCTGGCGAAGAAAAAAACGGGGAACGTCAAACGCGAAACGCTTGACCGCGTGGATTTCACGCTTGAAAACGTCAACCAGACCTTTTCTTATGCGGAAGGCGGGCAGTATATCGCGGAGCTTGTGTTCACCGCGAAAAAGACCGAAGCGGACTTTTATGCGGTGATAAACGATATTTCGGTCGCAGGCGCGGGCGTTGAAAAAACGGAAGTCTCGTGTGCGGCGGATTCTGCCGCGCAGATACCGGCGATCGGCGCTGTTCTGCCTGCGGAAAACGGCGAGCCTTTGCTGCTGAAATGGACCGTTCGCGTGTATTTCTCCGCGGAAAACGCGGGGGATATCCCTCTTGCGCTGACGGTCGACTTTACTTCCGGCGTCAAAAAAGAGGCGGCGGACCGCAGATTTTGGACCGCGGAGCTCATGTTTTCCGTGGAGGAATAACCGCGGGCGAAAGAGATAAAATCACCTGAAATTTAACGAATTGTTTGTTGAAAACGCAAAAAGAGTATGTTAAAATATAACTGTATTTTTCCGATTCGGAGGTTTTCGATATGAGAAAGAATCTGTTCCGTCTTCTCGCGGCGGTACTCTGCCTTGCGCTGATGATCCCCGCCGCGTCGCTCGCCGCGTCAGCGGTGTACGATCCCGCGACGCAGGACTATTCCATCTACCCGGAGCTGGGCGACTATACGCCCGCCGACGCGGTCTACCCGACGATCATCCTGCCGGGCATCAACCAGTCCGACATGGTCTATTGCGACGGGAACGGGGAGCCGATGCTCGACGCGGACGGCAACCGGATCTCCGGCGGCGTGATCCTGATCGACTCCACGCAGGTCAAATCCAAGGTTCTGAAGCTGATCCCGCCGCTGCTGATGAGTCTTGCGATGCAGCAGTCCTCGGCGACGCTCGCAGACACGGTCTACAACATCGTGCACGAGATCCTCGCCATCCAGCAGATGGACAACGACGGCGAGACGGTCAATAACCTTGTGCTGGAATCCTTTGACGGGCCGATCTCCGAATATCCGGATAAGGACTGGTTCTACCGCATGCTTCCCATGGAGCCCGTGGCGAAGATGATCGGCGAGGAGAACGTCTATCTTTATACGTTCCCGCTGTTCGGCGACCCTGTGGAGAGCGGCGAGAAGCTGCGCGGCTTTATCGATAACGTCAAGTCGCGCACCGGCAGCGAGAAGGTCAATCTCGTCACGATCAGCCTCGGCGGCTCGATCCTGACCGCGTATCTCGACCAGTACCCCGACTGCAGCGACATCAACAAGATCATCAACATCGTCTCGGTGCTCGGCGGCACCGACATCATGGCGGACTTCATGGACCGCCGCTTCAACATCAGCGACGAGTTCCTGTATTCCGAATACGTCCCGATGATCATGAAAGAGACCTCCGGCTCCGCGTCGCTGGGGTATCTTATCAATATCCTGCTGCGCATCCTGCCAAAGCAGACGTTCTACGATATCCTGACCGCGGCGTTCTCGGCGGTGCTCGACACGGTGATCCTGAACGACCCGCAGTTCTGGGCGATGCTGCCCGGCGATCGGTATGAGGCGCTGGCGGACAGATATCTGCACGACGGCGAACACGACGCGCTTCTGGCGAAGACCGACCGCTACCAGAAAGCGAGAATGAATCTCAAGGACAACCTGAGCGCGGCTGCCGCTGCAGGCGTGAAGGTGTTCAACATCGCGGGCTACGACCTGACTTACGCCGACGGCGACTATAACTATTTCGGCATCGTCAAGTCCACGGCGGACGCCAACTGCGACGGCATCATCCCCATCGGCTCGACTACCCTCGGCGCGACGAGCGTGCCGACGGGCACGCAGTTCGACAAAGATTATCTCGACGCGGCGGACCCGAAATATATTTCCCCCGACAAGAGCGTGGACGCTTCCACGTGCCTGTTTCCCGACAGAACGTGGTTCTTCGATAAGCAGCACCACGAGGTCGGCAGAGACGACAAGATCCTGCGCCTGATCACGGCGATCGTCGGCGGCTATGCGGACACGGTCGATTCCATGCCCGCGTTCCCGCAGTTCAACGTGGGCAGATACACCCGCCCGCTCATCCGCAGCGACGGCGGCCTCGTTTTCAAGGCGCAGGCTGTGCTGAACGATATCGCGGGGACCTATACCGACGAGCAGAAGGCGAATGTCCGCCCGGCGTACGACGATACCCTCGCGATGCTCAAAGACACGACGGGCGGCGAGGACGCTGCGGCGAGCGTGAAGATCGAGCTGCAGAACGCGCTTGCGGATATCGGCGTCGGCGAGCACTATACGGATTCGAATACATGGACGAAGAGCGCGCTCGAAATGCTCATGAAGTTCCTGAACGATCTCGTCATGAAGAGCGTCGGCGGACCGGGGTCTTCGGATTTCGTCAAAAATCTGGGAAAATAATCACGGAATAAAAAACTCCGCCGGACCCGATCGGGTCCGGCGAGTTTTTTTCGGTCGGAGATTTTGCAGGCGTGAGATCGTGAGATCGTGATGTCGTGAGATCGTGATGTCGTGAGATCGTGATGTCGTGA
>JAFRTA010000162.1 GCA_017427315.1 Clostridia bacterium | reverse complement strand
GCGGACGGCGAGCGGAAAGAGTTTATCGAAAACGGCGAGCGCGCCGTGATCATTCTCGACGCGACGCCCTTCTACGGCGAAAGCGGCGGTCAGGTCGGCGATAAAGGCGTGCTCGCTGCCGACGACGCGGTCTTCACGGTCGACGATACCCATAAAAACCACGAGGGCGTCTTTATGCACAGCGGCGTTCTTGAATCCGGCGAGACCCTCAAGGTCGGCGACGCCGTCACGGCGCGCGTCGATTCGGTCCTGCGCGGGGCGACAAAGCGCAACCATACCGCCGCGCATCTTCTGCAGGCGGCGCTGCGTCAGGTCCTCGGCACGCACGTCGAGCAGGCGGGTCAGCTCGTCTCGCCCGAAGAGGTTCGTTTCGACTTCACGCATTTCTCCGCGCTCACCGGCGAGGAGCTGCAGAAGGTCGAAATGCTCGTCAATGAAGTGATCCTCAAAAATATCCCCGTCGTGACAAAGGAAATGAGCATCGACGAGGCGAAAAAAGAGGGCGCGATGGCGCTCTTCGGCGAAAAATACGGCGACGTGGTGCGCGTCGTGACCGCGGGCGACTTCTCCAAGGAGCTCTGCGGCGGCACGCACGTTTCCGCGACCGGCGAGATCGGTCTGTTCCGCATCGTGACCGAGACCTCGGTCGCCGCGGGCGTCCGCCGGATCGCGGGCGTGACCGGCTTCGGCGTTCTGGAATTGGATAACGGCTACAGAAAGCTGCTCTCCGACGCCTCCGCCGCGATGAAGACCGGCAATATCGAGGACGTGCCCGCGAAGGCGGCGTCTCTCGCTGCGGAAGTCAAGCGTCTTGAAAAAGAGAACGAAGCGCTCAAGGCGGAGATCAACGCCGCGAAGACCGCTTCGCTGAAGGACAGCGCGGTCGATCTCGGCAGCGCGAAACTGCTCACGGCGGACCTCGGCGCGACTGCTCCGAACGACGTGAGAACCGCCGCGGACAACGCTGTGAAGGAAGATCCCGCGCTGATCGCGGTATTTGCCGGCGTCAACGGCGAAAAGGTCACCTTTGCCTGCGCCTGCGGCGCGGACGCGGTAAAAGCCGGCGCCCACGCGGGCAATATCGTCCGCGAGGTCGCGAAGATCGCCGGCGGCAGCGGCGGCGGCAAGCCCACCTCTGCGATGGCGGGCGCGAAGGACGCCTCCAAGGTCGCCGAAGCCCTTGCAAAGAGCGCGGAGATCGTGAAGGGATTTCTGAATTAAGCCTGAAATCGAAAACAGTGAAAAGACCAAAGACCAAAGTCTATAGACTAAAGACCTAAAGGCGGGATCGGAGACACTGACCTGAATTCAGATCTTCAGTCTTCAGTCTTTAGTCTTTAGTCTCAAGTCTCAAGTCTTATCATTCAGCTGACAACTACATCAGAAAGGAGTATCACAATGTCCGACTGCATCTTCTGTAAGATCGCGGCGGGGGAGATCCCCTCGAACAAGGTCTATGAGGACGACGCGGTCCTTGCGTTCCATGACCTTGCGCCGCAGGCGCCGACGCATATCCTGCTGATCCCGAAGACGCACATTTCCGGCGCCTCCGAGATCACGGCGGAGAACAGCGCCGTCGTCGCGCACATTTTTGAGGTCGCCGCGAAGATCGCCGCAGAGAAAGGCTTTTCCGACGGTTTCCGCATCGTGACGAACAACGGAGCTTCGGCGGGGCAGAGCGTGCCGCATCTGCACTTCCATCTGCTCGCCGGCAGAGATTTCACGTGGCCTCCGGGCTGATGAAGTGAAAAGCGAACAGTGAAATGTGAGATGTGAAAAGGAGTATGAATATGTCCGATACCTATAAAATGACCATTGCGGGGCTTGAGCGGGAGCTGCCCCTGTGCGCGGTCAGCGATAAGCTGGATATCGCCGCGTTTATTCTGTTCGGCGACGTGGAGGTCACGATTGCCGCGGCTGCGGAGCTGCTGAAAAGGATCCCCGAATTCGATTATATCGTCACGCCCGAGGCGAAGAGCATCCCGCTCGCTTACGAAATGGCGCGCCAGAGCGGAAAACCCTATTTTGTTGCGAGAAAAGGCCTTAAGGTCTATATGCAGGAGCCCGTGCACGTTGAGGTGCGGTCCATTACGACCCTTCACGTGCAGACGCTGTATCTCGACGGAAACGAGGGGAAAAAGCTTACCGGCAAAAAAGTCGTCGTCCTCGACGACGTGATCAGCACCGGCGAGTCCCTTGCCGCTACGGAGGAGCTTGTCAAAAAGTTTGACTGCGAGATCGTCGCGAAAGCCGCCGTGCTCGCCGAAGGCGACGCCGCCGATCGGGACGATATCGTATTTCTCGGCAAACTGCCGCTGTTCTTCAAAGACTGATGAAGCGTCCGGCGGCTGTCTTCGGCCTGACGCTTTACGCGGCCCTGCTGCTTCTGCGGGACTGCGGTATTTCGGCATACGCCGTGACCGCCGCAGCCGCAGCAGCGGTATTCGTCGTATCGGTTTCGGTTTATCTGAAAAAACGCCGCGCCGCCGCGCTGCGGGTCCTTGCGACCGCAGCGGCGGCGTGTCTGTTTATCTGCGGAGCGTATATCGCAAAATATACGCTCGTTTATCGGCCCGCGCTGGAGCGGGTAACGCAGGAGGAAACCGCGCTTTCCGGCGTCGTTGTCCAGACCGAGCGTACCTCCGACGGATTCCGTTATACGCTGCGCAGCGGCGGCGTGCAGGTGCTGGTGTCTTCATTTTCGGATCTGTTTCTCGAGCCCTGTGATTCTCTGACCGTTTCCGTGCGCGGGATCTACGCGCTCGGCGGCGGGGAGAACCGTCCGTACTATATGGCGAAAGGCGTTTATCTCGGCGCGCGCGTTGAGAAATACATATCCTCCGAACAAGGCGCATCGAAAAATATCTTCGACCGTCTCGCGCGGTACCGTGAACGGACGTGCCGGCGGCTCGTTTATGCCGCGGGGACGGAGAACGGCGCGCTGCTTTCCGGAATCGTCTTCGGCGATACGGACGCCCTTTCGCAGCGGATCAGAAACGCCTTTACCGCCGCGGGGATCCGTCATATCTTCGCCGTATCGGGCTTTCACGTTTCGGTCTGGGCGGCGTTGGTCTATTTCGTGATGCGCCTTGCGCGCGTCAAACGGAAATATGCCTTCTTGCTGCCGTCGGCTTTCGTGCTTGTGTTTATTGCGGCGACCGGTTTCCCGCCGTCGGCGATCCGCGCGGCGGTGATGTCCGTGGTCCTCTTCTCCGGCAGCGCGTTCCGCGTGAAGAGCGATCTGCTGAACTCTCTCGGAACGGCGCTTTGTGTGATCTGCGCCGCGGAGCCGTTTTCCGGCGGCAGTACCTCGCTGCTTCTGTCGGTGAGCGCGATGCTCGGCGTGATCCTGTTCGCGGATTATCTGTATCCCGCAATCGGCGCGGGCGTATTCCGGCTGCTCGGCAGACGCCTGCGGTCGTATTTTCTGCTGTCTCTGCTTTCCGTGCTTCTGCTGAGCATAACGATCACGGCTGTCATGATGCCGGTGATGCTTCTGACCTTCGGCCGCATTCCGGTCGTCGCGCCGCTTGCGAATCTGATCGTCGTACCCTTTGCGGAGCTTGCCATGCCGATCGGAGGCGTATCCGCGCTGTTCGGTTTTGATACCGGCATCCGTCTGGCGGGCACCGCCTGCGGGATCATGATCCGTCTGACGGAGCGGTTTGCCTCGGCTTTTCCGATGCGGGCGGAATTCGAACTTCCCGTCGTGCTGGCCGTCGGCGCCGCGTTTCTCGCGGGCTTCCTTATGATAAAATTCGTTCTGAAAAAGGAGCCGCCGCGCGGCGCGTTCCTCTTCTGCGCGTTTCTTCTTTGTTTTTGCGTCAGCATATTTACAAGCGCGCGGAATTTTGATAAAATAAAGGTGACCTCCGTGCCGGGAGACCGCGTCGAGGCGCTTGTTCTGTACCGCGGATTTTCGATGCTCGTCTGCGACGGCGCGCCTTCGGACGGCGCTTTTTCTGCGCTGAACGATGCGGGAATTTACAATCTTGACGCGCTTTATCTTGCCTCGGGCGGCAATTCCCGCGCTTTGGCGGAAACCTATGCGCCGCGTCGGATCGTCGGCCCCGGCGAAACGGGGGAGGCGCACGGAGAAGGGATCGCAATCGATTTTTCGCCGGCGCTCGTCCGAGTGGAAGCGGACGGAAAAACCGTCGTTTTTCTGTTCGCCGGAGAAGACGCGGAGGATGCGGACGTTCTGTTCCTGCGAAAAAAGCCGGAGAACGCGCCGCACGCGGAATATATCGTTCTGCCGGGAAAGGGCGGGAACGAAGGAAATATCTGCTATACGAAAAACGGTTTTTCGTATTCTTCGTAAAAAAGGGGGAAGAACGGTGCCCGTAATTGCAGACGAGACGCGTGTGAAAAACAGCGTCTGCTCCGCCGTGCCGGAAAAGCTCTACGTCTTTTGCGGCAGCGAGCCGTATCTCAGGGAGCATTATCTCAAAACGCTGATTTCCTCCGCGGTGACGCAGGGATTCGAGACGTTTAACCTGAAAAAATTCGACGGGGGCGAGACCGAACTCGGCGAAATCCTTGCGGCTGCCGATCAGGCGCCGCTGATGACGGGCAGAAACTGCGTCGTCGTGCGGGATTTTCCGTTCGCGAAGATCAGTTCCGCAGACTGCGCGCTGCTGAAAGAGTATATCGCGCACGTGCCCGACAGCACGGTTTTGATATTTTATCTGAACGAGGTCGATTTTCCGCCGAAGCAGAGCCGCGACGAGGCGGACGGCGAGGACAAGGGCGTAAAAAAACAGCGCAAAGAGCTGTTTGCCGAATTTGAAAAATACGCGTTCATCGCGAAGCTCGACCGACTGCCGCAGCGACGGATCGAAAATCTTCTCGTCGGCGGCGCAAAACGGCGCGGCGCGGCGCTCTCGCAGCAGAACGCCGCCTATATGATCGAATGCTGCGGCGACGGCCTTTTCCATCTGATGAACGAGCTCGATAAGGTCAGCGCTTTCGCCGCCGGGGGAGAGATCACCCGAGAGGTCATCGACCGGCTTGTGACGAAAACGCTTGAGGCGGAGGTGTTCGACCTCACGACGCACCTGTTCGCCGGCAGGACGGACAAAGCGCTGGAGGCGCTTGAGATCCTGTTGTATCAGCGCACCGCGGCGCAGAATATCATGGGCGTGCTTATCTCGGCGTTCGTGAATATCTACCGCGTCGGGCTTGCGGAAAAAACGAGCAGGAGCAACGCCGCGCTGATGAAGGATTTCGGACTGTCAAGCCCGTATTATATCGACAAGCTGCGCGCGAACGCGCGGCGGGTGAGCGACGGCGGCGTGAAGAAATGCCTTGCGATCCTCGACGAGGCGGACGCCGCGCTCAAATCCCGGGGCGGGAGCGAAAACGTCGTGCTCGAGGAAACGCTTGTGAAGCTGGGGGCGGTTTTACGCTGAAAACGGACAAGACCGTTATCGTCGAGGGGAAATACGATAAAATGCGTCTCGCGCCGGTACTCGACGCGCTCATCATCGAGACCGACGGCTTCGGTATTTTCAATAATAAAGAGAAACAGCGGTTTATCCGCAGGCTCGCCGAAGAGAAGGGGATCCTGATTTTGACCGACGGCGACGCGGCGGGCTTCCGCATCCGCGCCTTTCTCGGCTCGCTGACCGCGGGGGCTAAGGTGTATCACGCCTATATCCCGGACGTTTACGGAAAGGAAAAACGAAAAGACCGCCCCTCCGCCGAGGGGAAGCTCGGCGTGGAGGCGATCGATACCGCGCTTCTGAAAGAAGCGATCGAACGCTCCGGCGTGCTGCTCGAAGCGTCGGAAACGGGAAAAACGGATGAGATCACCGTTGCGGATCTTTACGCCGACGGCTTTTCCGGCGGAGAGAACAGCGCCGTGCGGCGCCGCGCCCTGCTGCGGCATTTCGGTCTTCCGGAACGCCTCTCGACCTCGTCGTTCCTGAAAGTCGTCAATTCATTTATCGGCGCCGCCGCCTACCGCGAAGCGGCAGGTAAATACTGATTTTACGGCGAAGCCGTAAAATCAGTATTTCGGGTATCGGGTATCGGATTTAGTGGATCGTGCTTGTGAATTTTATTATTAGTTTCTATTGTATTCACAGCGTTAATTCTTTGATTTGAGCCGCGGTTTCGGCACGATATCCGATCCCCGATCCCCGATATCCGCGGAGGGCGACAGCCCGACAAATCAGAATGAAACATACAGAAAAGAGGCAACATCATGGACCTTGCATCCCTCGCCGCGTCTGCGGTCAAAAAAATATCTCTGACAGAGAGCAGATCCGTTCGCAAAAAACGTCCCGCCGCCCCTCTGCCGGACGTGCTTCCCACGGCGATCCGCGGCGAACGCTGGCAGTGCGGCTTCGCCTCGCGCGAGGTCATGCCCGATTCTCTCGACAGCGCGTTTTACGTGATCGCGGGACACGGGCCCGGCAGAAAGGCCGAGGGCGTCCACGACCCGCTGACCGTCCGTGCCATGTGGATCGGGACGGAGAACGGAGGTATTGTGCACGTCTGCGCGGATTTCATCGGTCTTACGAACACGGAAGTGCTCGATATCCGCCGTCGGCTTGAAGTCTTTGTCAAGGTCTCGAACTGTGCCGCCGTCAACGTGAGCTGCACGCATTCGCACGGCAGCTTCGACACGGTCGGCTATTGGGGCAAGCTGCCGAAGACCGGCAAGGTCCCCGAATATATGGAGAAGATTGCAGAATCAATTAAAGAAGTCTGCATCGAGGCGTACGAGAACCGCCGTCCGGGCGTGCTTTCCGTCGGAACGGCGCACGTGCCGGAGGCGCAGCATCTGCGCAGAAAACCCGAAGTTGCGCACGATACGCTCACGCGCATCAGATTCACTCCCGACGACGAGAGCGAAGAGATCTGGTTTTTGAATTTCGCCGCGCACCCGAATACGCTCGGCGGCTCGAACCGCCTGATCAGCGCGGACTACCCGTATTACCTGCGCGAAACGATCGCGCAAAACTCTCCGGCGCGCGTGCTGTTCGGCGTCGGCGCCATCGGCGCGGTCGATCCGGGGCAGTATGACGAAAACAACTGGGAGCGCACCCGCATGCAGGGCGAAGCGCTCGCCGCCGCGGCGCTGTCGATCGGCAACGACCGGGAGCTCGAGCCCGTGATCCGCACGGTGACGCAGCCGTTCTATTATCCCGTAGATAATCCCGTGCTGAATTTCCTCGCGATGCTGAAGGTGATGAGCTCCGCGAAATTCGCCTGCGACAGGGGCGAGCTGAACATGGCGCTGCGGTCCGAGATGTCGTATCTCACGCTCGGCGACCTGCGTATCCTGCTGCTGCCCGGCGAACAATTCCCGCCGCTCGCCTACGGCGGATACCGCGACGCGAACCATTCGGCGACCGGGAAAGGGCCTGAAGCGAACCCGAAGCCCCTCGTTGAGATCGCCGGGGACGAGAACCTGCTGATCTTCGGCGTGACCAACGATATGGCGGGCTACGTCGTGCCGCCGAACGAGTTCATCCTGAACCCGACGAAGCCCTATCTCGATACCGCGACGGACAAATACGAGGAGCGGCATTACCATGAGACCAATTCCCTCGGCGAGAGCGCCGCGTTCACGATCGCCGCGGAATTCTCGAAGCTGGTTGATAAAATGAAATAAAAGGATTACAGAACATTCAAGGGGCTTTGCCGAAGCAAAGCCCCTCGTTTTATGCGATAAACGGTTCTTATTCGCTTTTCTCTTCCACCGTTACCTTCAGACCGTCTTCTTCCGCGTCGAGAACGATCGTCTGTCCGGGGCGCAGGTTCCCGGCAATGATCGTGCGGCTGATCATGGTTTCCGCGGTGCGCTGGATGAATCTTCTCAAAGGCCTTGCGCCGTAGACGGGGTCGTAGCCGTTCAGGGCGATGTAGTTCTTCGCCGCGTCCGTGACGTTCAGCTTCAACTGCTGCGCGTCGAGACGCTCGGCGAGAGATTTCAGCATCAGAACGATGATGCCCTTGATATCCTCCCGCGTCAGAGGTTTATAGAAAACGATATCGTCCAGACGGTTCAGGAACTCGGGGCGGAAGCTGACCTTCAGCAGCGCTTCCACCGATTCTTTCGCTTCCTGCGTGATATTGCCGTCCTTGTCGATACCCGTCAGAAGCGCGTCGGAGCCGAGGTTCGAGGTCAGAACGATGATCGTGTTCTTGAAATCCACCTTTCTGCCCTGCGAGTCGGTCAGCACGCCGTCGTCAAGTACCTGCAGCAGAATGTTGAACACGTCCGGGTGCGCCTTTTCCACCTCGTCGAAGAGCACGACGCTGTAGGGCTTGCGCCGCACCGCCTCGGTGAGCTGGCCGCCTTCCTCGTAGCCCACGTATCCGGGAGGCGCGCCGATCAGGCGCGACACCGCGAATTTTTCCATATATTCCGTCATGTCGATGCGGATCATGTTCTTCTCGTCGTCGAACAGCGTCGCCGCCAGCGTCTTCGCAAGCTCCGTCTTGCCGACGCCCGTGGG
>JAFRTA010000161.1 GCA_017427315.1 Clostridia bacterium | reverse complement strand
TTCAGCGTCACGCCGCCCTTGCCGGTGCGGGTGATCTCGTTATCGAGAACGAGGTTGTCGTATCCCGTGACGAGCAGCGCGTTGCCCGCGACGTTTTTGATCAGGCAGTTTTTCACGGTATTGCCGTCGCCGGTAATGCTGACCGCGTCGCCGCGGGTCCCCTTGACGGTGAGCCCGTCAAAGGTCAGGCAGTTTGCCTCTGCTTTGATAATATTGTCAGTCGAGAGCGAAAGCTCCACGGCCGAATTCGCGGAAAAGTCCTCGGGCGGGTAGAAATACAGAATGCCGTTGTCGCGGTCAAGATACCATTCGCCCGGCGCGTCCATCTCCTCAAGCACGTTATAGAAATAGAACGGAGCGCCCTTCTTCGCGCCGTAGCCGCTGACGAACATCGGCGATATGGTAAGGTTCTCATGATCCACTTCCCCGATGGGGCTGGAGCAGTCCGCCCAGTCGTAGCGCGGATAGCCGAACATCCAGACGCCGTCGGTCGTTTTCCATGACTTGATCCGCTCGGAGAGCTGTTTGTCCAGCCTGTAAACATCCGGCTCGGGATTGCGCAGCTCGTCGTAGCCTTCCTTCATGCTCGCGTCCGCGCTCTCGCGGCCCTGACCCTCCTTCACGACCTCGCCGGAATACAGATATTCCGTCCCGTTGGGATAACGGGCGACGGTCTGCCGGACGTCGTCAATGAACAGTTCACAATAGATCGGTCCCGTCCAGTCGCCGTCGTATTTTCCCGCCTGACTGTAGGAGCCGATCGTATAGAGCTTACCGTAATCCTTCGCTGTGATGCCCAGAGAGAACAGGTCGGCGCAGAGCACGTTTTTCTTCGCGTCCGCCGGGAGCCGGTCCAGAACATCCGGATCGTTCACGGAAAGAAAACTGTTGTAATGCAGCGTAACGCCGCCGTTCAGGACTACCGCGCCGTCGCCGTAGGCGGCGTAGGTGATCGGGCAGTCCGCCGTGCCGGAATCCTCCGCAGTGAAGACGACCGTCGAGACGCGGTATTCGCCCGCTTTCAGGGCGACAGTCACGCCGGTCTTTCCGGTCTTATCGAGCGCGCGCACCGCGTCGCGGGCTTTCTCGATCGTTTTGAACGGTTTTTCAAACGAGCCGCCGTTCGCGTCGTCCCCGTCGGGCGAAACGTAAAAATCGGCTGCGTCGAGAAGCGGTCTTTCTTTCACGTCGGTCTCTCCTCCCGTAATCGGCGCGGGAACTTTTTTATAAAAGGTTTTGTAATAGTACGGCAGAAGATAGCCGGGCGCCGCCGTACCGACCGCCAGAAGAACGGACAGCACGAACGCCGCCGCGGCGAGCGGACGGAGCTTTTTCTTCCCCTTCGACAGGATGAGATAGAAACACAGGAAGAAAACGAAATTCAGCCCGCAGACGATCCCCGCGGCGATCGGCGCTTTATTTCCCTTGTAGATCACGTTATTGATCAGGAACGTCACACCGAAATAAACGGCGGTATAAACGCCGCCGGTGACGAGCCCCCTGAGCAGCTTCTTCTTTTCCGCAAAGCGCGCCGCGACCAGTCCCGCCGCAAGGGCGAACAGCGCGACGGAGACGAAGTACAGGACCGGGATCCACTTTGTGAAGCTGTAAAAGAACAGTCCCGAGCCCCCGAGCGCCGCCGCGGCGGCGGTAAACGACAGAATTTTATCTCGCATGATCGATTTCTCCTTTTATTGATCCGCTCCCCGCCGGACGGGACGCGTCCGCGGGAACCTTTTCTTTTATTATACACCATGAACGATTCTTGTCAATTCTTCTTTTGGGAAGAGAATTGAAAGGACCGACCTGTATTCCGCAGGTCGGTCCTTTCGGCTTATGCTTCGCTCAGTATGCGACGATGCTGCGGTCGAAGCTGATCATATGCGCCATGTGAATGAAGAAGTGGATCAGCGTATAGAAGATCCCGATGACCGGCAGCTCGGCGTTCTGCTCGAATTTTTCGCACATCGAACAGCGGAATTCGCCGCAGTATTTGCAGTAGCCCTCGCCGCGCAGGTTCGAATGCTCCACGACGTGCCCCACGCCGCCCTCGACGGTCCTCGCCTCGGTCTCGCCGCAGTTTTCGCAGGTCCTGTGCTGCGTGCCGCCCGAGGTGCAGGTCACGGTCGAGTCCTCGTCGTCGGTCCACTCGCCCCAGACGTGGTCGAGCTTTTTGACCGCCTTTTTCTCCGTCTTTCCGCAGACGGCGCAGGTCCTCGTCTGCTCTCCCGCTGCCACGCAGGTCGCGTCCTTCGTCACGACCCATTCGCCGAAGCTGTGGGCGCCGGTCGCCGGGATCGCGGTGTTTTCGTTCTGCGTCGCGTCGCAGTTTTCGCACTTCTGATGCTTCACGCCCGCTTCGCCGCAGGTGGGAGCGGTATCGACGGCCCATTTCCACGCGTGGGCGCCGGTCGCGGTCCCGGCTGCCGTTCTCGTCGCGGTCTCGCCGCAGCCGAAATCGCAGGCGGCGGTTTCGGTCCCGTCGGCGCTGCAGGTCGCGTCGTTGTTATAACGGTAATCCGTAAAGCTGTGGCTTGCCGTCGCGCCCTGTTCTCCGTCGTACGTGTAGCCGCAGTTCCTGCATTTGTACGTCGTATACGCGCCGACCTGACAGGTCGCCGGGTGCGCGGTCTCTTCATAGTCGCAGTCCGCGCTCGCGCTGTAGTCGCAGTTCGCGCAGGTCACGGTATGGGTGCCGTCGTTGTTGGACGCATAGGAAAAGTCGTGTCCGTTCGGATCGCCCTCGGGGCCGTCGTAGGTATAGCCGCAGTCCTTGCAGCGGTAGGTCGTATATGCGCCCCTCGTGCAGGTCGCTGCGTGCGCGGTCTCTTCATAGTCGCAGTCCGCGCTCGCGCTGTAGTCGCAGTTCGCGCAGGTCACGGTATGCGTGCCGTCGTTGTTGGACGCATAGGAAAAGTCGTGTCCGTTCGGATCGCCCGCGGGGCCGTCGTAGGTGTATCCGCAGTCCTTGCAGCGGTAGGTCGTATATGCGCCTATCGTGCATGTCGCTGCGTGCGCGGTCTCTTCATAGTCGCAGTCCGCGCTCGCGCTGTAGTCGCAGTTCGCACAGGTCACGGTATGGGTGCCGTCGTTGTTCGAGGAGTAACCAAGGCTGTGCTGTTCGGAAGTTTCGGTAAAATCTTCGCCGCAGACGGTGCAGTGATCCCAATGGGAGTCGCCGTTATACTGTTTGACCTTTTTGTCCGTATGCGAACACCAGGTGCTGATCTTGATCGTCAGAGAAGCCTCGGCATTGCTGATATTATCGTCTGAATGTCCGACAAACTTATAACTTGCGCTCTGACCGACTCCTGCCGGGATCGCGGCGTTATAAACAACGGAAGCGGAGCCGTTTGCGGTAACGTTCAGTGCGTAAAGGACGCCGTTATTGCTGCCGGTGTGCTGCACGCCGTCCGGCGTTACGATCCAACAATGAAAATAATAAGCGGGGTAGACGTTCTGGAACGTAGTCACCAGCGCATCCGCTGACAACGAGGCGGTAATGGCAATGCTTCCTCTGGCGTCCGTCGCCTTGTCAATACTGATGTTTTCATCGCAATTTGTGCTGATGGTAACGTTCTCACCCCAATAAGGCGACGTACCGCCCGAAGCGGATCGGGACGCGGCGAAAGCAGACGGCGTGCCGATCGCGACGACCGACGCGATCATGCATAACGTGAGAAACAGGGAGAGGGATCTTTTGAGACAGTGCTTCATAAACATTTTCGCTCCTTTATCGCTATTTTGTCAGAATAAACTGAGTATATTATAATTTTCCGATGAGAAAAATCATATATCCTTATTTCGTGATTTTTTTGACCTCATTCGGATTTGACAAAAACTGCGAAATGCGGTATAAAATATAGAGGGGTGAAGAAAATGTCCGACGAACTGCTTGCTCTTTTTTATCCTCTGACGGAAGCGGAAGAAAGGCTCTCGCGCGGTCCCGTACGCGCGCGGGAGACGACGGACAGCGAACCGACGGTCCTGCGCCGGGAGGTATTCCTGCAGAACGGGAAGCTGATCGACGTCAGCCCGCACGAGCGGTTCAGCGCTGCGACCGTCCACCGACACGATTTTGTCGAGATGGCGTATCTCCTGCACGGAAACGCGGCGCATCTCATCGAAGGGAAACGCGTCGTTCTGCGGCAGGGCGATCTGCTGATCATGAACCGGTACGTCCGCCATTCGGTCGAGCCCTGCGGCAGAGAGGACATCATGGTCAACATCATGGCCCTGCCGGAATATTTCGACCGCGTGCTGACGCTCTCGGGGCTGGAGGATTCCCCCATGCGCCGCTTTTTCCTCGACTGCATCCTCGGCGAAGACGAACGCCCGGATTATCTGCTGTTCAATATCCGGGAGCTTTACCCCGTACGGCACCTGATCGAAAACCTGCTCTGGTCGCTGAAAAACGATATCCCCTACCGGCAGAGCACGAATCGGCTCACGCTCGCCCTCGCGCTGCAGCAGCTGCAGTACCACGCCGACGTCGTGCGCTCCGACGCGGAGAACACCGACATCGTGTGGACGATCCAGCAGTATATCGACGCGCGCTACGCCGACGGCAGCCTTGAGGACGCTGCGCGGCTTCTGAATTACGATTTCCGCTGGCTCTCCCACGAGATCCGGCGCAAAACGGGCAAGACCTTTACAGAGCTCATGCAGGAGCGGCGGCTGCAGCAGGCGGCCTATTACCTGAAGAATACGGCGTACTCCGTCACCGAGATCTGCACGAAGATCGGTTATGTGAATACCACTTATTTCTATAAAGTGTTCAAGGCGCGGTTCGGCAGAACGCCGCGGGAGTACAGAGAAAACCAATCCTGAGTTGTCTTTCTGTCAGTTTTTTACTCCCTTCGTTCCGGCTCCCGCTCCGCGTCCCGGGTCCCGGGCAAACAAAAAACGACCGTG
>JAFRTA010000160.1 GCA_017427315.1 Clostridia bacterium | reverse complement strand
TCGTGCTTGTATATTTTATTATTACTCTCTATATGTATTGACAGCGTTAATTCTTTGATTTGAGTCGCGGTTTCGGCACGATATCCGATCCCCGATCCCCGATATCCGCGGAGGGTGTCAGCCCGACAAATCAGAATTTACAACAGCTCCCGAAAGCTCCCGATATACCGGTCCGCCAGAGCGAGAAGCGTCTCCCGCTCCTTTTCCGAGAACGGGTCCTCGACCGCGACGGTGAAAAAGCCGCCCGCCTTCGCGCCCGAAAGCCCCTGCGGGATATCCTCGAACACCACGGTCTCTTCCGGGCTTGTCCCGAGCCGTTCCGCGGCGAGCAGATACACGTCGGGGAATTCCTTCCCCCGCGCGACCTCCGAGGTCGTGGCGACCGCGTCGAACAGGTCCAGCACGCCGCAACGCCGCAGCGTTCCCGTGAACAGGTCCCGGTGGTTCGACGTGGCGATACCGAGCCGAACGCCCTCGCGGCGCAGCTTTTCGAGGTATTCCTTCGCGCCGTCCTTCAGCAGGACCTCGTTGTCGTACAGATCCTTCGCCTGCAGGAACCACTCGTTGAGGATCTCCTCCGCGGAGCAGGGCATATCGAAATATGCCTTCGTGTATTCCGCGGCGCGGTGAAAGCCCATCGGGCCCAGCGATTTGAGATAATCGTCCTCCCGCGGCAGGTCGTGCCGCTCGAGAAACCGCTCGTCCACGCGGTGCCAGACCCACATCGAGTCAAACAGCGTGCCGTCCAGATCGAAGATCGCGCCCTTCACGCCTCGATCCCTCCGTTTCCGTATATAATAAGAAGCGTGCCGCGCTTCACGCCGATCTCGGCGGGCGCGCCGGTGAATTCGTTGCTCACGCCGATCGGATCGTCGTCCTTCAGCGCCGCGTCCGTCAGCTCGTATTTCAGGCCCTTTTCCGTCACGCCCGTGCATTTGCCGCTCAACGCGAAGACGGAGACGTAGCCCGTCGAACCGGGAGAGAACCGCACCGTCCCGTCGTGCACGCAGGCGAACGTCTCGCCGTTGCCGACCATGCGCGCGCGGTACCCGCGCCGGGCGAGGGACGCCAGCGTCTGGATGTTCGCGACCGTGTGCGCGGTGCGCCCGCCGGTGCAGCCGAGAAGCAGGAATTCCTCCGCCCCGCGGGATATCGCCAGCTCGATCGCCGCGCGGGTGTCCGTCAGGTCCTTTTCGGGCTTCAGGCGCACGATCTCGCAGCCCGTGACCGGCTCCCCGCCGCAGGAATCGAAGTCTCCGATATGGAATTCGGGCGTCACGCCCATTCTTTTCGCGGCTTTGCAACCGCCGTCCGCCGTCACGGCGGAGAATTCCCCCGCGGGCAGCGTCTCGCAGCCGTAATACTCCCCCGCGCCGAAGATCACGCAAAGCTTTTTCATTATCGTCACCCCTCGCGGATCGGATATCCGCCCGGCGTCTGATTTCGGTCTGCCGCCGTATCGGAGCCGGTCGGTCCCCGGCAGATCCGAAGTACGGCTTCGGTTCCGCCGGATAAAAACGTATAGTTCATTATAACCAAAACCGGAACGAAATGCAACATCAATCGGATATGAAAAACCGCGGCTGCTTTCACAGCCGCGGTCGTCGGTAAAAATCTTACTCCTGAGCGGGAGCGCCTACCGGGCAAACGCCTTCGCAGGCGCCGCACTCGATGCACGCGTCGGCGTCGATTTCATACTTGGAATCGCCCTCGGAAATCGCGCCTACCGGGCACTCTGCTGCGCAAGCGCCGCAGGAAATGCACTCGTCGGAAATTTTGTATGCCATGCCGAAACCCTCCTTTTGCCGTAGTCCTGATAATGCCTGAAAACGCGGAATTCTCCGCTTCTGCAAATTCATTGTAGCATACAATTTATAAAATGCAAGAGGTTTGCGCAAAAATTTTCATACGAGACACAAAGTCAGCCGCAGAGAACCCCGGCGATGACCGTATTGGAAAGCAGAAAGCCCTCGACAGTCAGGGAAAAGCCCCCGTCAAAAAAGCGGACGTATCGTTCCGGCAGCCGCCGCGCCGCGGCTTCGTATTTTCCGTCGGCCGGCGCGCCGAAATACGCCTCATAATCGTCGTATCGGAGCCCGCGGGCCGTGCGCAGGGCAAGCATGACGAATTCCTCCGGCGTGCCGCCCTCCCCGTCGTCGGCGGGAACGCCGCCCGCGATAAAAGAATCGATATCCCGCGGATAATAAAAACGCCGCCCGTTCAGGAAGGAGTGCGCCGCCGCGCCGACGCCGAGATAGTCCCCGCACCGCCAGTAATTCGTATTGTGGCGGCTCTCAAAGCCGGGACGGGCGAAATTCGAGATCTCGTACTGGGCAAAACCGTATTCCCCGAGCCGGGAAACAAGCGCGCGGTACATATCGCAGACCGCGTCCTCGTCGGGAAGGGCGAGCCGGTCCCGCCGGGCGTAAAAGGGCGTGTCCTCTTCCAATTGTAATATATACGCGCTCACGTGCTCCGGCGCAAGCTCTGCGCAGAGCGAAACGCTTTCCGCAAGGCTTTCCGCGGTCTGACCGGGCACGCCGAGCATCAGATCGAGAGAGAGATTGTCAAAGCCCGCGTCCCGCGCGGCGGATACCGCCCGCTTCACGCCGTCGAAGCCCGCCGTTCTGCCGAGCGCGCGCCGTTCGTCGTCCAAAGCGGACTGCATCCCGAGCGAGACCCGGTTCGCGCCAGCCCGTTTCATCGCGCGGAAAAACGCCGCGTCGGCGGAGGAAGGGTTCGCCTCGACCGTGATTTCCGCGCCGTTTTCCACGGGATAATACCGAAACGCCGTTTCAAGGACCTTTGCGAGCTTTTCCGCCGGGACCGCCGAGGGCGTGCCGCCGCCGATATAGACGCTCGATATCACGGGGCGGTCCCCGTCCGTGAATGCCGCCGCGCGCCTCCCCGTTTCGAGCTCATCGCAGAGCGCGTCGAGGTACGCGTCCGTCTTTTCCCGCGCCGCGCGGTTTTGTTCCGTCTGCGGCGACCGGTCTCCCGGAACGCGCAGGGAATAAAAATCGCAGTAGGGGCATTTGCTCCGGCAGAACGGGATGTGGAGATATAACCCCGCCTTATTCCGCGGCTTCATATTTCTTGATCAGCTTTTTCGCCGCCTTGTAAACGTCGCCGCAGCCCATCGTGAGCACGAGGTCGCCGGGCTCCACGTTCTCATACAGATAATCCGCAACGCCGTCGGGGAAATCGCAGAGGACCGCCCCGGGGATCTTCGCCTGAAGCTGCTCGCTCGTCACGCCGAAGGTGTTGACCTCGCGCGAGCCCATGATGGGCGTGAGCACGCATTTGTCTGCTTTGGAAAGCACGCGGGCGAAGTCATCCATGAGCATCTGCGTGCGCGAGAACGTGAACGGCTGGAACACCGCCCATACGCGCTCGTAGTCCATTTTGAGCGCCGCGTCGAGCGTCGCCTCGAGCTCCGTGGGATGGTGCGCGTAATCGTCGGCGACCGCGATCCCGTTCTTTTCGTAAAGGAACTCAAAGCGCCGTCCCGCGCCCTTGAAGGTTTCGATCCCTTCACGGATCTTTTCTGCGTCCGCGCCCGCGTAACGCAGCGCCGCGCAGCAGGCGAGGGCGTTGTATACGTTGTGCTTCCCGGGCACGTTCAGCGAAAGATGCGTGAAGAATTCCCCGCGGTACAGCACGTCGAATTCCGCGAACGCGCCGCGGCGCATGCCGATATTCACCGCGCGCCAGTCGTTCCCCGCGCAGAGACCGTAGGTGACGAGATTTTTTCCGGTCATGCCGCCGACCGCGTCGACGGTGTTCGCGTCGTCGCCGTTGTAAATCACGGTATCCGCCATGGAAGCGAACTTATAATAGCTGCGCTTCATGTTCTCCATGGTCTTGAAGTATTCCATATGGTCGTTGTCGACATTGAGGACCACAGCGCAGGTGGGGCTCAATTCGAGAAAATGGTCTCTGAACTCGCAGGATTCGCAGATGAACAGGTCGTTTTTGCCGACCCTGCCGTTGGCGCCGATCAGCGGGAGCTTGCCGCCGATCACCGCCGATGGGTCGAGTCCCGCGGTCATCGCCGCGTTGACGCACATCGCCGTGACCGTGGTCTTGCCGTGGGTGCCGCAAATCCCGATACACCTGCCGTAGCGGCGGCAGATCGCGCCGAACAGCTTCGCGCGCTCGAAGGTCGGAATGCCCTTTTCCTGCGCGGCGACCAGCTCGGGATTATCCGGCAGCAGCGCGGCGGTATAGACTACCATCTCCGCGCCGTCCACGTTCTCCGCCCTCTGCCCCATCACGACGGGGATGCCGAGGGCTTTCACGCGCTCGAGCGTCTCGCTCGGGTTGTTGTCGGAGCCGGAGAGCTCGTAGCCCTCGGCGTGCAGAATCTCCGCCAACGGGCACATGCCCGAGCCGCCGATGCCGATGAAGTGGATGCGTTTGACCTGTTTCAACAGTTCGTCGATATTCATGTTGATCACCTTTTTGATGTTATATGTTGGTAAATTCTGATTTAACGGCTCCGCCGTTAAATCAGAATTTATCCGTCCCCGCGACCGTGCGCTTGCCGGCGAACGTCACGCCGAGCTCCCGGCAGAAGAGCCGGAACTGCCGTTCCATGATATCAAATGCGTATTTCCCGCTGCAGCCCGCGGTCATCAGCAAATACCCCTTCCGCGCCGGGTCCGCCGCGCCGCGCTCGAAATTCTTATGATAATACGGCTGCGCCCGGTCCAGGATCGCCTTCATCGGCGCGGGGAAATTATAATTATACACCGGCGAGGCGAGCACGAGG
>JAFRTA010000159.1 GCA_017427315.1 Clostridia bacterium | reverse complement strand
GCCGAGGATCTCCGCCTTCATACTCACCTTCATCAGCTCGTCGGAGGTGGCGTTGAATTCACGCGTCACGTCCTTCTGCTTATTATAGGCGACGATGGAACGGTAGCCGGTGATCATCTCCTCGGAATGGCCGTTCAGCTCCCCGAGCAGCGCCGAGCGTTTGCGGTAGATCCTGCGCATCACCTTGCTCATTTTGTTCGTGACCAGCACGGTCAGCAGCACCGAGAACATCGTGATGAGTGTGAGCTGCCAGCAGTAGACGAACATGATCGTCACGGTGCCGATCAGCGTCAGCACGCCGGAAACCAGCGAACCGAGGCTCTGGGAGATCGTCATGGAGACGTTCTCCACGTCGTTGGTCATACGGCTCATGATATCGCCGTTGGAATGGGAATCGAGATACGGGATCGGCAGATGATCGATCTTTTTGAACAGGTCGTGCCGCATCCGGCGCACGATGCTCTGGCTCAGACGCGCCGCCAGCAGCGACTGCGCGAGATTCGCGCCGACATTTATGACGAAGATCCCGAGCAGCAGCGCCGCGTCCCGATACAGCAGCGGCCAGTCGTGCGCCTTGATGCCGTCAATGGCGCCGCCCTGCACGGCAGGCGCGGCGAGAGACAAAAGCGTTACGGCCACCACCGCGGAGATCAGCCCGATCAACTGCTTTTTTGCGGCGCTGAAATACCGCAGCAGCCGCTTTGCCGTATCCTTTCCGTTCTGCGCTTTCTCGATCTCACCGAACCGGCCGGGGCCGCCGGGACCGGGACCTCTGCCGGGACGGAAACTGACGGTCTGCGCTGCGGCCTGTTTGAGTTCCTGTCTGATAAAGCCGGGCTTTTCCCCGGGACGGCGCTCAAAGCCCTCGGGCAGGGAAGCGTTCTTTTTTTCCATTACGCCGCGCCCCCTTCCTTCTGCTGGGAACGGAAGATATCCCGGTAGATCTCCGAGCTCTCCATCAGCTCTTCGTGGGTGCCCGTCGCGGCGATCCTGCCGTTATCCAGCACCACGATCCGGTCCGCCCGCCGGACGGACGCGATCCGCTGCGCGATGATGATCTTCGTGCTTTCCGGGTCCTGCTTTGCAAGCGCCTCATAAAGCGACGCTTCGGTGCGCAGGTCCAGCGCGCTGGTCGCGTCGTCGAAAATCAGGATCTCGTGGGGCTTGAGCAGCGCCCGCGCGACGGAAACGCGCTGCTTCTGCCCGCCGGAGAGAGAATGCCCGCCTTCGGAAACAGGCGTATAATAGCCGTATTCCTTTTCACAGATAAAGCCGTCCGCCTGCGCGGCGGCGGCAGCCGCCTTGATCTCCTCCGGCTTCGCATCCGGCGCGCCCCAGCGGATATTTTCTTCGATCGGACGGGAATACAGCTCCGCGCGCTGCATGACCACGGAGATCTTGTCCCGCAGCCCGGTCAGCGTATAATCCCTTACGTTTTTACCGTCCACAAGGACCTCTCCCGCAGTCGCGTCGTAAAACCGCGGGATCAGGTCGATCAGCGTGGATTTGCCGCAGCCGGTCGCGCCGATGACGGCAAGCGTCTCGCCCTGCCGCACGGTAAGGTCGATGTTTTCAAGCACGTTCTGCGTTGTACCGGGATAAGCGAAGCTCACGCCGCGGAACTCCACCGTGCCGCGGGAGGTTTCCTCTTCCGCATCCGGACCGTCCGTCAGGTCCGGCTCGCACAGCAGCACCTCGTTGATGCGGTCCGCCGACGCCTTCGCGCGGGTAAAGGTCTGGAAGATATTCGCCATAAAACCGATCCCACCGAGGATCTGCGTCAGATAGGTGATCGCAGCCATGATGCTGCCGGGCGTGAGATCGCCGCCGTTCCTGACGTTGATCCCGCCCACGAGAATGACCGCGACCACGCAGAGATTCATAATGATATTCATACACGGTCCCAGAAACGCCAGCAGCGTCTGCACCCGCAGGTTCTGCGTGCAGAGCGCGTCGTTCGCCTTGTCGAAACGCCCCAGCTCGTAGTCCTCCTTGACGTACGCCTTGACGACCCGCGCCCCGGCGACGTCCTCCTGCATGACGTGGTTCACGCCGTCCAGCTTTTCCTGCACGATACGGAACAGCGGCGACGCTTTTTTCAGAAAGAATGTCACCAGCGCGAGGATAAAGGGCAGACCGCAGGCGGCTACCGCGGAAAACCGCGGCGACTGCCGCCAGAGCATATAAACGCCGCCGACAAACATCACGCCGTTGCGCACAAGCATACGCACCGCCATACCCACCATGTTCTGCACCTGCGTCACGTCGTTGGAGAGCCGCGTGATCAGCGAGCCGGCGGAAAACCGGTCCGTCTGTACAAAGGAAAGGGTCATGATATGGCCGAATACGTTTTTGCGCAGATCGTTGCCGAAGCCCTGTGAGGCAAAATTGGCGAAAACGCCGCTCAATATCCCGGACAGGCCGCCCGCCATGACGCACAGGATCATCTGCACGCCCACCTTCACGATCAGGCCGAGATCGCTCCGCAGCACGCCCTCGTCAACGATGGTCTTCATCAGATCCGGCTGCCAGAGGTCCATCGCCACCTCGCCCACCATGAACAGAGGCGCGAGAAGACAATAGAACCAGTATTTTTTCAGATATTTCAGCATGCCGTTTCCTCCTCGAGACACGCGCGGACCGCGTCCAGAAGCGCGATCAGCTCCCGTTCTTTTTCCGGCGTCAGCGCCGCGGTAATGCGCGCGTCGCGGTCCTCGAAGGATCCCCGCATTTCTTCCGCGACGCGCTCCCCCTCCGGCGTCAGGAACAGCCGCGCGCGCCGCCTGTCCGTCCTGTCGGCGGCCTTCAGGACAAAGCCCGCACCGATCATCTCCTTGACCGTCTGATTGACCGCCGCCGCGCTCACGTGGGAGGATTCGGCGATCTCCTTCTGCCCCGCGCCGGGCCGGCGCGCAAGAAACAGAATGATCTTCAGATACGATTCCGGCACGCCGAGCCTCGCCGCCGCCGCCCGGTTGCATTTTTCCCAGACAAAATGCGCCATGCCCACCGCCATCATCGCGGTTCGCTCTTTCCGCAAACGGATCACGCTCCTTTTTGATTAAAATCTAATTAAGTTCTTAATCATTATACAGCCGTTTTTTCGCGGATGTCAAGAGGCAAACCGCCTGTTTTTCAAAAAAAAGACGACCCCGGGATCGGATCGTCTGTTCTGATTCCTCTGTCTGCGGATGCGGCTTCTCCTGCGGCGTTCTCCGCAGCTTTTTTATTCCACCGTCGCCCGGAAGGTCCGCGCCGAGCCGTCGGAGGCGTATACGAAGGAATAACAGTATGTGCCGTCGGGGTTGTAATGCACGCCGTAGCCATCGTACCCCCAGACGGAGGCAAGCCCGACGGGCGTCCAGGTATCGCCGGTCTTTTCTTCGATTTTGAGTTTCCCGAACCGCGTGAAACCGTCCAATTTGACGACGGAGTTGTTCCCGCCGCCGCGCACGGTGAACTCTGCGGTGTTGTTTTCGCTTTTCACGGTGGGGATGATCCCGTCCGCGGCCGCCTCGCCGATCTGCGCTTCGACCGAAAGACGGTTGACCGCGCTGTCCTCCCGGACCTTCTTCACGTTCTCGCAGTGGGTCTCGAGACCGGTGCCCCAGGGCATCAGGATCAGATCGAGATGGATCGTGTCGCCCTTCATGAAGGTGATCGCGCCGACGTCCAGCGTCAGGCTCACGTCGCTGAAATCGTTATATGCGTGCTCGCGCACGGCAAGCGGGATCTTCTCGTTTTCACCGCCGCGCGTCACGGAATACCCGCGCACGATCGTCGCCTCGTTCGCGCCGAAGGTGCTGTTCAGGATCTCCTCCTCGGGCTTGTCGATCGTCAGAAGCGTATAATACGGATTTTCGTCGCCGAGCCGGTGATATTTTTTCGTCACGCCGTAATCGAGGGGGACGATCTGATCTTCATTGTTCCCGTCGAGGAAACCGAAGGATCTGAACCGCAGCCAGCGGCCGGTCTGGAAAAACAGATCCATATCGCCGCGGAAATTGAGATACGCCTTGTCCTTCAGGAATTCCACGTCCACCGTATAGTAGGTGCGGTTCTCGTCCGTCTGCGGGAATTCCACGTGGCGCAGCGTATAAACGTAGCTGCCGTCGCCGGAAAGGAAACGCATTTCGATATCCGCGTGGGTCGGGCCGACGGAATTGATTTTGCTGCCCATGTACTCGGAAACGGTCTGCGGCAGGTAGGAGCGGTCCAGCAGGAAGCTCGGCTTTCCGCAGGCGTTGAACTGGGGCTGGCCGCCCCACATGACGCCGCTTCTGCCGCGGAAATCGGGCAGCAGGAAGCCGTCCTTCCCCTCGATACCGTAGGGACCGATGCAGTTGCTCTCCGTGGTGCCGGTGGAAAGATGATAATACGAAACGTGAAATTCGATCGAGGAGAGCTGCTTGAGCGGCGCGTTGCCCCAGTTCTGATACAGGTGCACCGCGGTAAGCGTAAGATTTTTACCGGACTTCACAGCGACCGGGAAGAACGCGTCGCCGTAGGAGTAATCCCGCTCGCTGTAATAATGCTCCACGACGTCTCCGCAGAAGTTCTTGCTGACCTGAACGTCGATCGGCACGAGGACGCCGTTCCCGTCCAGCACCGCGCAGGCCTCCAGCCCGCCTGCCTCCGTCGCAGCGCGGATAAAGATATCCCGGTCGTCCGCACCGGGGATGCTCAGCGTGACGGGAAAACGCGTGTCGGGGTTGTCGTAGGCGTACTGGAAGGATGTGCCCGGCAGGGACACCGCGTAGCAGCCCCGCAGCGCCTCATATGCGACCGGCGCGCCGGAGTCCGCCGTGATCGCAAGGGGACTGCGCTCGACGCGGGCGGCGTTTTCCACGCCGTCGAAGGTATGCGCGCCGTCGGTATAGATCCGGCAGCCGCAGGGGACGGAGTTCAGCGCATATCCGCCTGTCTCGTCACTTTTGTTGATCCCCGTGCCGGGAATATAATCGGCGGTCAGCGTCACAACGTAATCGCCGCCGTCCTTCTTTACCTCAAGCGATTTCGTCTCGCCGCTGACGGGAAGGATAAAGCCGACCGCGCCGACGTTTTTAATATCGAACGCGGCGTATTCGACGCTCCCGGGGTCCGCGTTCAGGTCGTCATGAACGTCGTCCGCATCTTTGATCTGCACGGCGGCGACCGTCTTCTCCGGGATGCGGATCTCGACGCCGAAGGAATCCAGCGCCGTCGTCGCCTCGTCCGCGAACAGGATATACTGCAGATAGATCCGGTCGGACCAGACGTGGAATTCCTTATCGACCTTGAACGCGCCGGGCTTCAGGTCGTAATCGCGCACGTGCACGTCGTAATAGTATTCGCCGAGGCGGATCGTGTTGACGCGCCCTTTTTCTCTGCTGTCGGACGAGTAACGGAGCCTGCCGTCGGCGTCTTTGCACCAGGCGTCGAAGGAATCGGCGATATAGACGTTCCCGTCCGCGTCCGTCAGCGTCGCGCCGTTCCCCCGTTTGCCGAGGGTGTGGGTCAGCGTCATATCGCGGTTCGTCATACGGTAGGCGGTGCGCGCAGCGTCGGCGTAAACGCACTGCACGCCGTTCGACAGCGCCGACGCGAGAAGAACGCTGTCTGCGAGCTCCGTGTCGCCGGAAATGTCGTTGACCGTTTCCGTCTCATCCGCGTTACGCCACGGCGCGACGGAAACGCCGCCGAACAGCGCCGAAAGACATGTAAAGAACGAAAGAATGAACGCAATCAATCTTCTGAAAAAAACCGCCATACCCGATTCTCCTTCATTTTTTTGTTTTAACGACAGACCGGACAAAAGCGGATTTCCCCGACGCCGCCGTTTCTTCGTAATCCATTCCGGCCCGCCGACCGTTCCCGGACCTCGAGCCCGTCCTTCCGCGGCGTTTCCTTATGGACCCTCTCCCGGAATTCCGCCGCATTTTTCGGATCGAATTCGTTATCACCGTATCGCGGGCATAAGATTTTCCCGGCTCATTCAACCGTCAAGGCGAGCTCGATCTCGTCTTCGTCCTCATTCCCGGTGGCGGCAAAGCCCCTGCTTTTATAGAGCTTTCTCGCGACGGGGTTGTTTTTGTTGCAGGTCAGCGCGACTCTGTCCGAGCCGCCGAACGGTTTCGTTTTAATATATTCGAGCACCCGGTCGAGGGCGTCGCCGCCGTACCCGCGTCCCTGCGCCGACGCGTCAATCATCATGTGCCAGATGTCGTATTCCGGGATATCGTAATCGTAGATCACCATGACGTACCCGATCATTTTCCCGTCCGCATAAATGCCGAACGGCTGACACTGGTCTCTGTAAACGTACGCCTGCGCAAGGCTGCGGATCGGGTGCGAAACGAATTCCTCCTGCCCCGGCGCCAGCCTGAGGTTGAACGCGTCGATAAGGTTTTCTTCCGTAATGGGTTTGAGCTCTGTCATGTTCTCTCCTCCGTATCTTTTTGTTCATAAGACGCCGGGCCGGAAGCTTTCTTTGCGGCGGCATAAAAGGCATACAGCCCCCGACATGCCCCGGGCAAACAGCGCAGATATTATTGCTGCCTTCACAAGAGGAAATTCATTCAACCGAATACCGTTCCGACAGCGCTTTATACGCGCCTTTGAAATGATAGGACCTGCCGTTTTTGTTCTCACCGATAACGGTCAGGCCGAGATGCTTCAAAATTTCCTGCGATTTTATGTTTTCCTTGCCCGAAAAGGCTTCGACATACCTTGTTTCCGCAGGGATGATTGTCGTCAGATAGCGATACAGCTCGGCGAACAAACCGCTCCCGTGGTATTCCGGCTTGAACTGTATATCTTCCATTCTCATTGGTTTGAATACAAAACGATCCATACCGTTCCCCTCCGTTTGGATATAAATATAACTGTTTCGTCACAAACAGGGGCGCTCCGACGCATCATGCCCCCGTCAGATCCGTTTCTCCAGCTCATAAGCCGTGTGACCCTTGGGATAGTCGGGAAGCTCTCCTCTCGGAGTGAATCCGTTCCGGAAGAAAAAGCCGGATACCCAGTCGCAGCAGCAGGACAGGATCACATAGGCGCCGTTTTCCTTTGCTTCGCGCTCGAACTCGGCGAAAAGATAAGAGCCGAGGCCCTGTCTGCGGTACCGTTCCTCCACCCAGACGCCGTCGAGCCCGGCGGTGTCGTCCTCGTCGACGCCGCCGATGACGGCGGCGATCAGATCGCCGTCCGCATCGACAAGCTTCCTGCCGAGCGGGATATACTCGTGCCTGTCCGGTACGACCTCCTCGCAGAACGCTCCGAGCCCTTCACCGATGATTTCGGCGTCCTCCTTTGTTCCGGGGCTGACCCGATATCGCTCCGCGGCGGTGTTGTCTGTCGGAATGTAGTCCGGCGTGCCTTTGTCCAGACGCTTTGACAGGGACCAGCTGACGTGCCCCATGGGAATGTCCCGGTTGACGGTGAACACCCGGAATCCGTGCTTTTCGTAAAGCGGTCTTGCCATATAGTCCGCGGTGCCGAGGCACAGATAATAGCAGCCCTTCTCCCGCGCGGCGTTTTCGGCGGCGCGGATCAGCATGGAACCCAGACCGTGACGGCGGTACCGCCCGTCAACCCACAATTGAGCGAGCACCGCCCTGCCCCACTCGTGAACGTTCACGACACACCCGCCGATTACATTTCCTTCGGCGTCCCCGACCTTGAATACGAGTTGTTCTTCCTCGGTGCGGGGCTCCGGCGGCGCCATGGAATCGGCGTATCCGTTGATCTTTCGTTCGATGAGGTTTTCCTCTTCTTCCGTTAACGGTTTGATCTCGTATTTCATTGCCGTTTCCTCCGACGTCCTGGATCCGTTTCATCCAGAACGATCCTGAACAGCTCTTCGTCGTCCAGCATCCTGTGTTCCGAACGGAAGCCGACCTTTTCATAGACGTGTTTCCCTCTGGCGTTTTCAGGGTCCGTGGACAGATAAACCTCCCTGCACCCGAAACGGGACTTCATCTCGTCAAGGATCATTTTGATCGCCTGCGTCCCATAGCCCCTGTTCTGATAATGAAAGTCGATCATGATCCTGCACAATTCATAGAATTTTTCCTCTTCGTTCCAACCGAACATGGTAAAGCCGATCCGTTCTCCTTCATGTTCGATCGCCTTCCGTTGTATTCTTTTGTTACGTTTCCCGAAACATGGAGGAACGGCTCCCCGATCTTCACCTCCGGGTGAAACCGTTCCGTCTCTCGCCGTGCGGTCATGACAGGTTTTTTTCTGCGTATCTCTGTTTTTCGTTTTTTCCTTTCGCATTCATGACGGCGATGGAGCACAATACCAGAACGATCCCGAGGATCTTCACGATACCGAGTTTCTGACCGAACGCCAGAAGCCCGATCACCGCCGCGACCACCGTTTCCACGGAAGCGATCACCGGCACTTTCGAAGTTTCCGTCATTCTGCCGATTCCGCCGTAATACGCGATATACGCCATTGCGGAGGGGATCACCCCGAATCCGACCAGCACAAGAAGGACCTTCCCGTTCAGCGCCGTCCCGATATCCCGATACGGACGGACCAGGAAGAAAAGCAGCAGCGAACCGAAAAGCTGTCCGTAAAACGCCGCGGTATAGGGGCTTTCATCGGCGGCTCCGGTCCGGGACAATACGGGAAGCAGCGCATAGGTCAAGCCCGCCAGCAGCCCCATCACCAGGCCGAAAGCCGATATTTTCGCATCGGTAAAATCCCCGCCGGTCACCGTCAGGACGCAGCCGACGATATTGATCGCGATCGCCAGTATTTTGTTCCGCGTCAGAGGCTCGCGGAAAAACAGCCGGGACAGGACGGCGACATAGATCGGGGACGTATAAAGGAACACGGCGGCAGTCGCCATCCCGCACTGTTCGATCGCATTCATATAACAGACGTTGAAAAACGCCTGAGATACGACGCCCACCAGCATGCAGGAGATCAGTCCCCGTCTGCCGATGCGGAACAAGGACGTTCCTTTTCCCTTGATCAGCAGCGTCGGCGCCAGCATAAGCGCAGAAAAGAACACTCTGAAAAATGCTTCAGGACCGGCGTTCATTCCCATATCGGAAAGCAGCGTCGCAAAAAAACCGATGCTTCCCCACAGAATACCCGCCAGAAGGACCGACAGATATCCTTTCTTCTGTTCAGATCTCATCTCATCAACACACCTTGATCCTGCACTTTCGTTCCCGTTCTGATCAGGTGCCCCTCCTGTATCGCCGCGAATGTCGCCGCCGCGCTCACGACCGCTCCGCTGTATTTCAGATCGATGAGCGTCAGTGTCAGCGGAAGGAGAAACAGCAATATGCCGGTCACCTTATTCATTACCGTATGTAAGACAATGATTTCTTTTCGCATCACATATCCGGAGATCAGGTTGACCGCCCTGATCACGGCGATCACGATGATCCAGACGATAAGCCAGACCGGTACGTGAACGACCGGGATCAGTTTTATCAGACAAACAACGACCAGAACAAAATCAGCCGCCGTATCGAATTTCGATCCGAATACGCTGACGGTTCCCGTTTTCCGCGCCACTGTTCCGTCTATCATATCGCTGACCCCGGCGGTAAGATACAGGGCATAGAACGCCGGTGAAAACACCGGGCAGAACAGCAAGACGACGCTGAGTACGATCCTGATTCCCGTTATGATATTTGCCATTTCACATCGGCGTCCCCACTTCGATCAGATTCCCGTCCGGATCATAGAACCTTATCACTTTCTGTCCCCAGCTATGCGTCATAAGTCTGTTGACGTATTTCACATCCGGATAATACGTCTCGAGTCTCTCTGTGAATCCCTCAATATCCGACTCCTCAAAATAGAGCTCGCAGGAATTGTTCTCCGGAATGATCTCGCTGCCGAGGAACTCCCTCCAGTATTTCTCTTCCTGCAGGACCAGACCTTCGGTGAGAATCATATTCCCGTCGTTATCGAAGATCAGTTCAAGACCGAACAGGTCATGGTAGAACTGTCGGGATCTCTCGATATCTTTTACTACGATCAATACGTTTTTCAGTTTCATTCTTCCCGTTCCCTTATTCGTTCGATCTTGCGGCCGTTTCGTTTCATCGCTTCGCGTATCAAAAAAAGTGTTGCCGGAACGAAGGTTCCATAACGGTCCGCTTCAGTGTCGCCGTACCGCCGCCCCGAAGCGCAGCCCCGCTTCCATGCCCAGGACCTGCAATCCCAGAGCGCTGAAATGACCCGTCGCGTTGGGGTTTACGTACCGCGGGTCGCCGACGGCAAGCGCGTCTGCGGCGCGGGTAAGCATGAGGAAATCCTCATCCCGCTCGCAGAGCGCGTCCTGCGCTGTGATGATCGCCAGATCCGCCCGCAGGCGTTCTTCTGTCGGCATATCGTTCCACGGCGCAAGGGAGGAGAACCGGCCGACGCGGATCACACCGAACCGGGAAAGGCCCAGTTCCGCTTTCAGAGCGTTCTTGACGCGGATCACCTGCCCGGTATAGACTTCCGGTTCCGTCCGGTTCAGCATATCGCTTTCGCCCTGCAGCCAGACGGCGTACACATGATCGACCCGTCCCGCCTTCTTTTTCGCGGCGGAGGCTTTTTTTATGACCGCCGCAAAGCCCTCCGTGCCGGGCTGCCAGTCGGCGGCCGTCGTGCTGCCCTTTGCGGCGGGTACGGCAACGATCTCCCGGCCCGTCGCCTCGATATACCCTCGCGCAAACGAGGGGATCAGGCTGGTGTGGCCCTCCACGGCTCCCTGAAGGACCGTGTCCTCCACCCATTGCCGAAACGACGGTTTCTCGGCGAAAGGATAGATCGCCCGCATCCCGTGACCGACGTCTTCGCCCGCCGGGTCGCGCAGCGGGATCAGCTCGTCGGTCAGGAAACGGTATTCCAGCGCGCCGGGCACGGGTTCGTTTTCCGCGAGCCGTTCCGACTGGCCCACCATATTGCTTTGTCCCAAAAATAAAAACAGGTCTTCGGACATCATTTTTCCCTTATCTTTTCGGTCTGCCTTATTCGATCGTTACCGTAAAATCCCTGCGGAAGATCTCCGCGATCCGTTCCACCGCCGCATCCGTCGGCGGCAGGGTGTCCCGATAGGGATAATCGATGCCCATCGCCGCATATTTGCCGCAGCCGAGCCGGTGGAACGGCAGCAGATCCACATATTCTGCGCCCGCGTCCCGCAGCAGACCGACGATCCCGGCGCAGTCAGGTCCGGTCATATTGAAGCCGGGGATCAGCGGGACCCGCGCGTGGACGATCTCTCCGTTTGCGATCAGACGGCACAGGTTGCCGACGACAAGCTCCGGGTCTGCGCCGATCACATCGCGGTACAACGCCGCGTCGGCGGTTTTGATATCGTAGTAATACATCTGCGCCGATCCCGCCATCCGCTCAAACGCCGGCCACGGCACGCTGCCGGCAGTGTCGACCAGAAGCGGGACGTCCCGTTCTTTTAATGCGCGCGCAAGCTCCGCCGCGCCCTCGGGCTGCAGCATCGGCTCACCGCCGCTTAAAGTGACGCCTCCGCCGTCGGCGCGGTAAAACGGCTCGTCTTCCATGACCTCGCGCACGATCTGTTCCGTCTCCATCCAAACTCCGTAGGAAACGGTTTTCCCTGTCTGCGGATAAGAAAGCGTCTGCGGGAAAGGAGAAAGATTCTCCGGGTTATGGCACCAGGGGCAGCGCAGATTGCAGCCTTTCAGAAATACCGTGGTGCGGATGCCCGGCCCGTCGCCGACGGAAAAGCGTTGGATGCACGATACGTTCAGCATCTCACACCGCCTCGTGCTGCGTCCGGCGGAGGATATCCGCCTGTACCTCGCGCGGCAGCGTCACATACAACGCCGAAAAGCCGGAAACGCGGACCACCAGCGAGGGGTATCGTTCGGGATGGTCCATGGCGTCCTGCAGCACCTCACGCGATGTGGAATTGATCTGTATTTCCTGCCCGCCCCGGTCAAAATAGACGCGGATGAGCTGCCCCAGCTTTTTCCGCTTGCCGTCAGAAAACACAGCAGGGGAAAACTTCTGGTTGACCACCGTTCCGCAGGCGCAATGGGTATAATCCGGTTTGGATAAGCTCAGCAGCGTCGCCGTCACGCCGCGCGTATCGCGCCCGTAGGTGGGAGAAGCGGCGTCAGACAGCGGTTCACCCGCCAGCCGGCCGTCCGGCGTGGCGCCGAGCCCGGCCCCCGCGTAAATATTGGAGACGTTCGCCGCCATCGCTGTGTAGACCGGTCCGCCGTCGTGGTTTTTCAGGCGGTCGAACAGGTCCGACAGGTACTGCACATACCATACCGCGTATTTGTCCGCAGCCGCCCGGTTGTTGCCGTATTTCGGCGCAGCCAGCAGCCGTTCGCGCAGCGATCCGTATCCTTTGAAATTCTTCCTCAACGCATCCGCGAGCCCCGTCAACGTGATCTGTTTTTCTTCAAAAACGACCTGCTCGATGGCGGCAAGCGAATCGCTCACCGTGCCGATCCCCATCAGCACCGCGCCGTGGGCTGCCGGGTATTTTGCCCCGCCCATGTTGATATCCCGACCGCGTTCAATGCAGCAGTCGCAGAAACAGGACATAAAAGGACTTGTACGCGTTTCCGGGGCCTCAACACGGGAAAGAGCGTTCATCCTTTCGACGTATTCCGCTGCGCCCTCCGCCAGACGGCGTTCATACAGCGACATAAAAGCGTCCATCGTGGGCGCCGCGTCCGGCGAAGCCGCGCAGGTCCGGAACAGCACGTCCTCCAGATACCGGATCGGGTCAAACCGCCCGTCTGTCCAGGGCGGCTGTCTTCCGGGCAGGAAATTCTCGATACAGCCCACCATGCAGTAATCCCGCACGTCCGCCTCGTCGTAGCCGAACCGGCGCAGCGCCGCCATGTTCACGCGGTCGTTCATCAGCGCCGGATATCCCAGTCCCGTACCGATCACCCTGAGGCACGCGTCCAGGAACGCTTCCGGCGTATCGGGAGAGATCCGGGCGGACAGGTTCGGCCCCGGCAGATGCACGTCGTTCACTGCCTCCAGCACGCAGTAACTGAGTTCGTTTACGGCGCAGTTTCCTTCCGCGTCTGTGCCGCCGATACAGATGTTCACCACGTCGTCGCCGCCGGTACAGAGCTTTACCTCGCCGATCTTGGCAAAGGCGTTGGCAAGCAGCTCCGCTGCCGTCGCCTTATCTATCTTTCCGTCCGTAAGATCCCGCCGGAAAAGCGGATACAGGTATTGGTCGATCCTGCCGAGCGCCATTGCGTACTTGCCCTCGCTGACGAAGCAGGAGTGGATCATCCACACCAATTGCAGCCCCTCGGCAAAGGTCCGCGGGGCGCGCTCCGCGACGGCGGCGCAGTTTTCCCGGATAAAGCGGAGATTTTCGGGGGCATAGCCGGGCGCGCCGTTCAGCGATGCGGCTTTTTCGGCGTATTTTGCCAATCGTTCGCGCAGAGCCAGCAGCGTTATCTTCATGCTGTTCAGATAATCAAGGGCCGGGGGATCGTTTTCATGCGCCTGCTCGGCGTCCGCGATCCGCGCAAGCAGACCGGGCAGCCCGAGCCGGACCGCCGCATGATAATCCGGCGCAAAATGATCGCCGTTATGCAAAAAATCCCGTTCCGGAAAACGCGCCGCCCATCTGACAGCGTCTTCTTGTTCTTTTTCGCCCGGGTTGATAAAAACGGGACGGATGCTCCCGGCGATCCGGTCGTTTTGATAAAGAAACGGCTCCGGTCCGGCAAATAATTCAGCCAGCCCTCTGGCGCGGCGGCCGAAGACCGTGTCGTCTTTTGCCGCGGCATACCCCCTGCGGCGGAAGATCTCCGGCGAGAACCGCCCCTGCGCCGGGACGGCGATCTCTCTTTTCAGTCGTTCGGTATTTTCCATGTATTTCCTCCCAGGATGGACCCGCTCTGTCTTTTTATGCGCCTCTGCCCCGGTCATGGTTTCGTTCAACTATGCAATACCGGATCAGATTGCCTTTACTCTATTCTGCTGACAGCTGTATTTTTTGATCTCATCATAGGTCGGATGGGCTTCGGACGCGGTCAGATCCTGTTCGTCAAGGTCTATTTTGAAGTCCACGTACATATTCGGATTTTTTCTGACCAAAGAAACAACGGTCTCGACATGGCTCGTCCCGGGGAACATATCCACGGGGCGGACGCGGTCGACGCGCCAGCCGAGCGAAGCGAACGCTGCGCAGTCGCGGGCGAGCGTGGCGGGATCGCAGGAAATATAGACGATCTTCTTCGGGTCCATTCTGTCGATGGTCGCGGGCAGGGTCGCTCCGCAGCCCTTGCGGGGCGGATCGACGATCACCGCGTCGGGACGGATCCCGCGGGCAAGAAGCTGTGCGGCGGCTTCTTCCGCGTCGGCGCAGAGAAATTCCGCGTTTTCGACGCCGTTGATCTCTGCGTTGATCTTGGCGTTATCGATCGCCTCGGGCACGATCTCCACGCCGATCAGATTCTTGATCTTATCCGCCATGGAAAGCCCGATGGTCCCCGCGCCGCAGTAGAGGTCGATCACGGTCTCGTTCCCGGCGGGTTCGAGGTATTCCGCGGCGAGGGCGTAAAGCTTTTCCGCACCCGCATGATTCACCTGATAGAAGGACATGGGGCCGAGGCAGATCCGTACGCCGCAGAGCACGTCCTCGATATATTCCCTGCCGCAGAGCAGGATATTTTTATCGCCCAGCACCACGTTGGTATCCGCCGTGTTCACGTTCAGAACCACGCTTTCGATCTGCGGGAACGCTTCGGTCAGCCGCGAAACAAGCGCGTCCGACGCGGGCAGCGCCGTACCGTTGACGACAAGGACGACCATGATCTCCCCCGTGGCGAACGCCTTGCGCAGATAAATATGCCGCACAAGCCCCCTGCCGGTCGTTTCGTCATAGACGGAAATATTGTTTTTCAGAATGAACCGGCGCAGCAGCGCGACGATCCCGGCGAATTCCTCCGGCTGCAGAAGGCAGTCCTCACAATCCGTGACGCGGTGGGATTTTTCACCGTAAAAGCCGATCTTCAGCTCCCCCCGCTCCATGCGGACGGGATACTGCGCTTTGTTGCGGTACCGTTCCCGCGCGCCGCCGACGATCGGCTCCGGAGAGATCTCAATATGCCCGAGCCGCGCGAAGCAGTCGACGACGCGCTGCGTTTTCAACTCCTGTTCCGCATCGTATGAGATATGCCGGTACGCGCAGCCGCCGCAGCGGGGAAAAACCGGACAGTCCGGCGCAACGCGGTCGGGCGAAGGGGTCAGGAGCCGCGTAAGCTTGCCGATGGCGTAATTTTTTTTCGCCTTGATAATATGACAAAGGACGGTATCGCCCTTCGCGCCGCCGGGCACGAAAACCGCCATACCGTCGTAATGGCCGACGCCGCTCCCCTCGGAGGTGAAGCCGTCGATTTTCAGTTCGATATCGTCGTTTTTCGATAACATACGGTCAGAACTCTGCTTCCATGCCGTCGTAAGAGACAAGGAAGCCTTCTTTTTCCATGATTCCGACCAGCTCCGCGTGAGTGCTCTTTCCGTTGTGGGAGAAATGGTTGCAGCACCAGAGCGTTTTTTCTGTGCCGCAGCCCAGCTCGGTCAACTGCTCGCGGGTGATTTTGTTGCGGTAGAGATTCATATGGCGGCCGCCGCCGGTATCGTGCCCGTCTGCCATGCCCGTGCAGTCAAAGGACACGAAATCCAGCCGCGGCCGGTTCTCTTTGAACCAGTCCAGCGTTTCCTGCGGGAACAGCCCGGTATCGTGGGCGTAAAGCAGGGTGCTTTTGCCGTCGGTAATGAGATAAATCAAAGCCTCATGGTCGGGCCAGTGGTTCGCCGTGAGGGGCGTTACGGTGTATTTTCCCGCCGTGAACGGACGGAACGCCCACACGCGGTGGAACGTCAGCGGCGCGGACAGAAGATAATTCTCCTCGTGGAACTTCACTCCGGCGTAATCGTAGGAGCCCTTGGAAAGATACACGTCCAGCGTCGGGAAATCTTTGTCGTCGCGCTCTTTGTCACCGCTGAGATACGCGAAGGGACGGCGGCGGTAATCGAGCTCCGCGGGAGAATAATGATCTTCGTGGGCGTGGGTGATCAGCAGCGAGCGGATCTTCGAAAGGTCCAGCCCGTAACGGCACATGTGCCAGTAGGTATCGGGCCCGAAATCAATGAGAAGGTCGTCGCCCACCAGCGCCTGCGCGCGGGAACGGATATCCTTCCCGCCCAGCGAACGGGCGCGTTTGCATAACGGACAGCTGCAGAACAGCGCGGGGATGCCCTCCGCCGCCGCGGTACCGAGATATTTCAGTTTCATATGCCTCTTCCTTTACAGCGTCGCCGCGAGGTCCTTGATATATGCTCTGAACTGCGCTCCGATCTCGGGATGCCGCAGAGCGACCTCAACGTTCGCCTGCATCATGCCGAATTTGTTGCCCATGTCGAACCGCCTGCCGGTGAAGTCCACGGCGGTGAGTCTGCCGTCCTTCGCCATGGCGTCGAGCGCATCGGTGAGGAACACTTCGTGCGCCTTCGGGTTTTCGGGCGTTCTGCGGATGTAATCGAAGATCTCGCTGTCGAGCACGTTTCTGCCGAGGATCGCGTAAAGCGACAGAATTTCCTCTTCCGTCGGTTTTTCGACGATCTGATGCACGTTCATCACCCGCTCTTCGAGCATCGAAACGCCCAGAGAGCAGTATTTGCCGATATCCTCGCGGGCGCATTCGTTCACGCCCACGGTGCATTTGCCGTATTTTTCATACGCGCGGATGAGCTGCGCGGTCACGGGGTCCTCGCCCACGATCACGTCGTCGCCGAACAGCACCGCAAAGGGCTCGCCCCCGGCGAAGGACTCCGCCTTCATCAGCGCGTGGGCGGTGCCGTTGGTCTCTTTCTGCCGGATGTAATAAATGTTCGCCAGGTCCGCGATATCGTGCACCGCGTGATAAAATCCTTCCTTGCCGGGCTTCCCCTTCAGGTTCGCCTCCAGCTCGAAGGCGTAGTCGAAATGGTCCTCCATCACCTGTTTGTTCCGGTTCGTGATGATGAGGATATCCGTGATGCCGGAAGCGGCGGCCTCTTCGACGAGATATTGAATCGCGGGTTTATCCACGATGTTGAGCATTTCCTTCGGCACGGACTTGGAAGCGGGCAGCACGCGCGTGCCGAGCCCCGCCGCCAGAATAACGGCTTTCGTAACTTTCATGGTGCATATTCTCCTTTCATTTGCCCAGCAGCATCGCAAAACCGATCATGACGAAGCTCTGGATATAGGTATAAAGTATCGCGGCAAGAATCGGCAGGACGATGCTGACTCTGCCTTTTTTCGCAAGCAGGTACAGATAGGTATCCATATCCGACGCCTGCGTGCGGATCTGCAGGATCGAGCGTTTGACCTTGTTCCTGTATAAATGGTTGCCGAACAGCCCGAGCAGGATCGACGCGCCGACGCGGAAGATATACGTCAGCGTTTCCTGCCACATGGAGGCAGTCGGCGCATTCTCCGTCATATATTCAAGCACCGCTTTGTAGTCCTGCGACTGCGTCATTATCGAGAGCATTCCCCGCAGATAATCCGCATAATCCCCGGACGTGCAGATCACTGCGACGACGAGCATCAGAAGAAGATACAGCAGCCCCACGGAATACATCTTGCGATAGAAGCACCACAGCGGGCCGAACAGCGCGGCGCCCCAGTTCCAGCTCGCCTTGGAACCGCGCCGGTCCATCTCGATGAAACAGGAGATATACCGCGTCGCGCCGGGACCGATATACTGCGCCTGCTCCTCGGCGGGAATGCCGTCGACGACGACGTTGGGCGGCACCGTATCGGGCTCGAGCGTCTCGGCGGCCATGCGCACCCGCGAGACGAACGGCCGCGGCGCACCGCACGCCTCGCAGCTCTCCGCGTCGATCGGGTTTTCCCTGCCGCAGGTCCTGCAGACCCATTCGAGCTTGCGCGCCGGTTTTTTTTCGTCTGTTTTTTCGTTGTCCTCCGGCGGGGCGGTGTTCACGTACTGATAATTCCCGTGCCGCGCGCGGTTGGCGCAGTGCCCGATCTGTTCCCAGCAGGCGCGGTGATGCGGCGTGCCGCAGTCGGGACAGACGACGATATCGTCCTCGTCGGTAAACATACGCCCGCAGACCGGGCATTGATTGTTTTTGAAAGTCATAATACACCCTTCCGATGATTTAAGAATCTGATATATTTTAACCCATTTATATGAAAATTTCAACGCATATTGAATATAAAATCATTTTTTTAATTATAATTGACAGAAGCGCGGAGATTTAATATAATATAGTTAATATGCGCAGTATGCGCGAAAACACGGCCGGGGACCGTCAGTAAAAGCCCGCCGCCGGGCTCCGCCGCACGGAACGACATAAACGGAAAGGATTTTTATATATGCTGCAATTTGAAGAATTGAGATTGACGCTGCTCGAATCCGAAAAGCCTCTCAAAGACCTCGCCGAAGCGCTGGGGCTCGAAAAGATGAAAGAGGAAATCGCCTCGCTCGAGGCGCAGACCGCGGACAACGGCTTCTGGGACGACGTGGCGAATTCGCAGAAGGTGCTGCAGCGCACCAGCCAGTTGAAAAACAAGGTCGCAGACTACGAATCCATCAAAGCCCTCTATGAAGACACGCTCACGCTCATCGAGCTCGCGAACGAGGAAGAGGACGAGAGCATGTTCGAGGAGTGCGCGGCGGGCGTGAAAAAGGTGCAGGCGGAGATCGACCGCCTGACGCTCACGACGCTGCTCTCCAGCGAATACGACAGCCACAACGCGATCCTCAACTTCCACGCGGGCGCGGGCGGCACCGAGGCAATGGACTGGGCGCTGATGCTTTACCGCATGTACAACCGCTGGGGCGAGCGCCACGGCTTCAAGGTCTCGACCCTCGATATCCTCGACGGCGAAGAGGCGGGCATCAAGTCGGCAAGCGTCCTCATTGAGGGCGAAAACGCTTACGGTTATTTAAAAAGCGAGATGGGCATCCACCGCCTTGTGCGCGTATCGCCCTTCGACGCATCCGGAAGACGCCATACCTCGTTCGCCTCGATCGAGGTCATGCCCGAGATCGACGACACCGTGGACGTGGAAATCAAGCCCGAGGACGTAAAAATGGACGTTTACCGCGCCAGCGGCGCGGGCGGGCAGAAGGTCAACAAGACCTCGTCGGCGGTGCGCCTGACGCATATCCCCACGGGCATCGTGGTCGCCTGCCAGATCGAGCGCAGCCAGCACCAGAACCGCGAGGTCGCCATGCGTATGCTCAAATCAAAGCTCATCGAAATCAAAGAGCGCGAAAACCTGGACAAAATCGAGGACATCAAGGGCGACCAGAAGGACATCGCCTGGGGCAGCCAGATACGCTCCTATGTGTTCATGCCCTACACCCTCGCGAAGGATCACCGCACCGGGTTCGAAAACGGCAACATCAACGCCGTGATGGACGGCGATATCGACGGCTTCATCAACGCGTATTTGAAAATGCAGTCGCAGCAGAAGCTCGCCGCGCAGCAGTAATCCGACGGCGTTTCCCGGCGCACGCCCGGGCCAAGGACGCTCCGGCCCCGTCTCCCGCAGCGGAGAAGCCGGCATGGCATCTCTCAACGACGCACCTCGGACCGATAAGAACATGGGAAAAGCCGAAAAACGCAGTCTGTCGTCTCTGCGTTTTTCGGCCTTTTTTTCGCTTTTCCGGAGCCCTCTTTTCCGCGGCGCTGCGTTCACGTCTGCGGCACGGGCGGCGCCGCGAGGCAGAAACGCAGCGGAATCGCAATACCCTTTTTCACAGGCCCCTCTTCGAATGATTGTTTTTATGATGCCGGAATGCCGGAACAAAGATTTCGGGCAAAGCCGCTGCCGGAGACAGGGAACTCCGCGAAAAATCGGAAGCCGCTTTCTTTTTTAAAGAAAATCCGTTATCATACCCGTGAGGTTTGGGCCGTTTCACGCATCTAACGGGTGAAAGTACTTTTGAAGGGAGACGCGCATGGATAACGGTGCCTGCAGCTACCGCCGTTACCTTGCCGGTGACGACGGCGGACTTGCCGAAATCATAAGAGAATACCGCAACGGACTGATCTTTTATCTGAACGGCTTCGTGAACGACGTGAACGCGGCGGAGGATCTGGCGGAGGACGTTTTCGTGAAGCTCGCGGTGAAAAGGCCGCGCTTCGGGGAACGGTCCTCCTTCAAGACGTGGCTTTACGCGATCGGGCGCAACGAGGCGTATCAGCGTTTGCGCCGCGGGAGTTTCACCTATACCCCGCTCGACGAGCTGCCCGAAACGCCGGCCACGGGCGACGGGCCGGAGGACGCGTACCTTCGGGACGAAAAACGGCGCGCGCTGCGCCGGTGCCTCGCCCGGCTGCGCAGCGAATACCATCAGGTCCTCTGGCTGTACTATTTTGAGGAGTTTTCCGCAAAGGAGATCGCCGTGATCATGAAACGGTCCGTTCACAGCGTCGATTCTCTGCTGTACCGCGCAAGGAACGCCGTAAGGTCGGAGCTTGAAACGGAGGGCTTTACCGATGAAACCTTATGAAGAAACGATCGCCGCCGTGCTGAAACGGCGGGACGAATATGAAACCGAAAAAAAACGGCGCGCGGCAATTGCAAAGCGCGTCCTGATCCCCGCGCTCTGCTGCATCGCGTTCGCCGCAGCCGCCGTAGGACTGCGGTACGCGCTGCCGAAACCGATTCCGACAAAGCTTCCGGCTCGGGACGCAAATCCGGCGACGGCGCTCTCATCCGAGACGAAGAACACCTTCCCGGATCCAGCCATATCCGGCGCGTCGGCAGTCCGGAATGAAAGTGAACCGACGGCGGGATCCGCAGTTTCCCCGACCGCGACGGTCCCGCCGACTGCAGGGTCCTCGGAGCTCACGCCGGAAAGCCCGGCATACTCGGACGCAAACGACCCGGTCCCCGCGACTGTAAATATTCCCGCGACCGCGACCGTTCCTGCTTCCGGGGTTGCGCCCGACGGCAGGGTATCGACCGCGACCGTACCAGCTCCCGCGACCGCGGACGTTTCGTCTGGCGCTTTTCCCACGTCGGGCGAGCCCGCAAGCGCCGCGGCGTCCTCGACGGCTGCGTCTTCCGCGCATGAAAACGCATCCTCGACCGTCGCGCCGCCCCCTGACAGGACCGCGCCGCCGGACGCAGGGAATTACGGCGACGAGAGCGGCGGAATGGACGTCTGCATCCCCGTACTCCCGGCGGACAGGACGATCGTCGAAACCGGAGAGAGGATCACCGAGGAAGAAGCCGCGGCGTATTTCGCTCAGAATCTCGGCTCGCTGGCGAGCGCTCTTTCGGCAAGCGGCGTTCCGGCGGACAGCCTGCGCGTCTCGGAAAAGGGATATTCGCACGTGTGCTACAGCGGACTTGCGGGCGAACGGCTCGAGGCGCGCGTGAATTTCCGCGATTATCTCGTGTACAACGGCGAAGAGCTCGTCGCGATCGTTACGCTGTATAAGGAAAACGGGCAATTATACGCAACGCCTGCGTTCGGCGCGGCATGGTTCGGCACATACAGCGATTTTCTAAAGCGGCATTGGCGCGAGGCGCTCGTATACGTATACGCGGGCAGTCTGGAAATCATTCTCTCACCCGACGGCAGGGTCTTCTCCGCTGTCGGCGCGGGCGGAGACGCTTCGCGGTATTTCGAGGGCGTCGACGACCCGTATTCGCTGTTCTTCCACCCCGCGGCGGTGTATATCCCGTAAATTCTGATTTATGCGCTGCGCGCATAAATCAGAATTTCACGCAGCAATAATCCGCGGGGTACGGAGAGAACTCCTCCGTACCCCGCATGTCCGTTCTGTTATGTTTCCGGCAGACGACGAAAGAGGCAGAGACCGGAAGCCCTTTCTTATCTCTTATCTCTCATTTCTTATCTCTCGTCTCTGCCCTCCCGCTCGCATCTCGGGCCTCGGGGCTCGGGACTGACTTAAATCGAATTCATCAGCGCCTTGATATTCCCGATCGACTTCGCGAGGCCCGCGACGATTTTGCCGAGGTCTGCGGCGAGCGGGCCGCCGTTGAGGATATCCACCAGCGCGTCCGCCATGGCGGGGCTGAACACGCCCATGCTCATCGAAATAAAGCACTTGATCGGGATCTGCAGCGCCATCGCCTCCATCATGCGGGCGTTGGTCTCGTCGCCGCCGGACATGGAGGCCAGGATCTTATTGATCAGCTTATTGACCGCCGCGCCGCGCGGGGAATCCGCCGCGTCCTCGAGCGTATTGTTGATCGTGAGCGGTTCGTTCGGATCACGCATGCTCTCGGGGATCTCATGCCCGAGCACCGCCGCGAAGGACGCGTCGCTCACGTTCTGCAGGTCGCCGCCGTAGTATTCCGGCGCAGTCTCGCGGTAATCGGGGACCGCCGCCGCGCCCGTACCGGTCACGTTGACCTTGCCCTCGAGGCGGATGTCTCTCGACGAGGCGCCGACGAGCACGGTGAAGTCGCCGCTCTCGACCTGCCAGTCGCCGAGGTCCGCGTTCCAGAACGCGAACGCGCGCTTGCCGAGCCCGACCGAAACGGTCTGCTCCTCGCCCGCCTTCAGGAAGACCTTGACGAAGCCGCGCAGCTCCTTCTCGGGACGGAAGATCGTGCTCTCGTCGTCCTTCACGTAGATCTGCGCGATCTCCGCGCCGTCGACGGAGCCTGTATTTTTCACCTTGAACGACACGGTCAGCGTATCGGTGTCTTTGATCTTCTTCTTCGAAAGCTTCAGCCCGGAATACTTGAACGTCGTGTAGGAAAGCCCGTAGCCGAACGGGAAGAGCACGTCCTTTTTCGCCGTGTCGTAATACCGGTAGCCGACGAAGACGCTCTCGCGGTATTCGACGGTCACCTTCGTGCCGGGGAAATTGTTGACCGCGGGCGTGTCCTCGTAGCAGAGCGGATAAGTCTCCGCGAGCTTGCCCGAGGGATTGACTTTGCCCGTCAGCACGTCGGCGGTCGCCGCGCCGGACGCCTGCCCGCCGAGATAGGAATTCAGGATCGCCTTTACCTTGTCCGTCCACGGAATTTCCACGGGCGAGCCGCCCTGCAGCACGACGACCGTGTTCGGGTTCGCCTTCGCCACCGCGGTCACGAGCGCGTTGTGCGCGCCCGGCAGCCGCATATGCTCGCGGTCATAGCCCTCCGCCTCGTATTCCTCGGTCAGACCGACGAACACGACGGCGATATCCGCTTTCTTCGCGGCGGCGACCGCGTCCGCGATCAGCGCGGCGTTGGGCGTGCCGGCTTTTTTGCTGTAGCCGGGGCTGTAGGTCACGCGGACGCCCGCCTCGATCAGCTTGTCGAAGGCGTTGTCGAGCATCGTGGGCTGAATGCCCGAGGAGCCCGCGCCCTGATACCGCGGCGCGCGCGCCATCTCGCCGATCACGGCGACGTTTTTATCTTTCGCGAGGGGCAGAAGCCCGCCCTCGTTCTTGAGCAGCACCATGGAATTCGCGGCGACCCTGCGGGCGACCTCGTTGTGCGCCTGTTTGTCGTAGGTGAATTCCTTCCTGTTCGCTGCGCCCTTGAGGATCAGGTCGATCACGCGGTCGCAGCACTCGTCCACGGCGCTCTCGTCGAGCCTTCCCTCGCGCACCGCGTCGACGATCGCCTTCGTTCCGACGCCGAAGGAGGTCGGCATCTCGAGGTCGTTGCCCGCCTTGATCCCCTCGACGCGGTCGTTCTCCGCGCCCCAGTCGGTCACGACGAGGCCCTCGAAGCCCCAGTCCTTCCGCAGAACGTCGGTCAGCAGCCATTTGTTTTCGGAGGCGTAGATCCCGTTCAGACGGTTGTAGGAGCTCATCACGGTCCAGGGCTGCGATTCCTTCACGGCGATCTCGAACGCGGTGAGGTAGATCTCGCGCAGGGCGCGCTCGTCGGCGACGGTGCTGACCGTCATGCGGCGCTTCTCCTGGTTGTTGCCCGCATAGTGCTTGAGCGAGGTCCCCACGCCCTTCGACTGCACGCCGTTCACGAAGCCGACGCTCATTTTGCCCGCGAGATACGGGTCCTCGGAGAAATACTCGAAGTTCCTGCCGCACAGGGGCGAACGCTTGATGTTCGTGCCGGGGCCGAGGATCACGGAAACGCCCTCCTGCAGCGCTTCCTCCGCCATCGCCTCGCCCATTTCCGCGATCAGCGCGGGATCCCACGACGACGCGGTCGTGACCGCGGTCGGGAAGCAGGTCGCTGGCGTGCCGGTCAGAAGACCGGTGTTTTCTTTTGCGTCAAGCTTTTTGCGCAGGCCGTGCGGGCCGTCGGTGACCATGATCTCCGGCAGCTCGAGCCGTTCAAGGCTTTTCAGGTGCCAAAAGTCCTTGCCGTCGCAGAAGGCGGCTTTTTCCTCCAGCGTGAGCTGCGCGATGAGTTCGGGGTGTTTCATAATCTATACGCTCCTTTTCCGTATTCGGTCATTCGTTTTCGAATAATTGCGGCTCCGCCTCCGCGGAATCGACGGTCCCCAGCTTCTTGCGAATCAGCTCGCTGCGCTTCTGCGCGGTATCGAGCACGGAACCCGCTTCGTCGACCTTCTGGTGCGCCTTCACAAGAAGGTCGTTGAATTTTTCATACTGTGTCTTGATGGCGGCAAGCAGCTTGCGGATCTCCGCCGCTTTTTCATTGACCGCGAGGGTGCGGAAGCCCATCGCGAGGGAATTCAGCAGCGCCGTGATCGTGGAGGGTCCGGCAAGCAGGATATTATACGTTGAATGCAGTTTTTCGGCAAGACCGTCGTCCGCCGAAAGCACCTCGGCGTAAAGACCCTCGGTCGCGAGATACAGCACCGCGAAGGGCGTGGTCTCGGGCACGCTGATGTATTTCGACGAAACGTCCCTCGCCTCGGCGAGCACCCGCGCCCGAAGCGCCCCGCGCGCCTTTTTCAGCTCCTCGGGGTCGGCGGCCTCCGCCGCCTGCTGGATGCGGATATAATCCTCCACCGGGAATTTCGAGTCGATCGGCATAAAGGTTTTTCCGCCGTCGGCGGAGGGAATGATCACGGCGAATTCCACCGTCGCGTTCGAGCCCTGCGGGCTGAAATTGCGCACGTACCGGCCCGGGATGATCTGGTCGAGAACGCCGCCGAGCTGCACCTCCGCCCAGGTGCCGCGGGTCTTGACGTTGGTCAGCACCCGGTTGAGCGCGGCGACGTTGTCGGTCACGCCGGCGCTCAATTCCTGCATCTTGCCGAGGGATTCATACAGCTCCCGAAGCTGCTTCGAAACCGTTTCAAACGAACTGTCAAGCCGCTTCTGCAGCGTTTCGTCCAGCTTCTCGCCCACGGTCACGCGCATCTGTTCGAGCTTTTTCTCGTTGCTTTCGCGGATCTTCTCGAGGGACTCGGTCAGGATTCGCGTCTGCTTTTCGCTCTGCTCCGCGCTTTTCTCGCGCAGCTCGCCGAGCGAGGATGAGAGCATCCTGTTCAGCTCCAGCTCGTGCGCGCGGTCGTCGCGGTAGGCGCGGTCCGCTTTTTCGGCGAGGGCGTCGAACCGCCGGTCGTGTTCCGTCCGCGGGCTGTGCCG
>JAFRTA010000158.1 GCA_017427315.1 Clostridia bacterium | reverse complement strand
GCGGGATGCCGTAGATCGTGGAGAAGGTCTCCTGGATGAACAGCATCGCGAAGACGAAGATGATCTTGCGCGGGTCGTTGTTCGCCGTATGCCCGAGGAACAGCGCGCCGCTGTATAAGATCATCGTACTCATATAATAGGGGATCGCGCCGGCAACAACGAAGGGGCGCGCCTTGCCCCAGCGGGTGCGGGAGTGGTCGTAGGCGATGCCCATCAGCACGTTGTTGAGCACGTCGTAGATGCCGATGAGCATCTCGATCCACGTGACGTAAACGATGTCGATGTGCAGCACCGTCAGGAAGTAGAGCTTTCTGTACTGCTCGAGGGCGGTCAGAAGGGAGGTCGCGAATTCGCCGACGCCGGGGAAGACCATTTCCTTGACCGAAAGCACCGGCGTGTGGAACATGCGGATAGCGATGCGGCTGTATCTGCTCAACCTCGACTGGTCGATCCGCTGCGCCGAATTGTCCTCCGCTTCGAAGATGACCTCGGTCAGTTTTTTCTGCTGACCGGTTCTTTCTTTTTCACTCATTTCACGTTCACCTCACAGGAAGATCTGAAATATCCGTCGTCGGAGAGGGCGTAGATGACCGCCGTGCCGGGCGCGACCGCCGTGACGACGCCGTTCTCGTCGACCGCGGCGACGCTTTCATTTTCGGAATACCATTTGACGGTCTTCACCGTGGCTTTCCCGGGGGAAACGATCACGGAGAGCGTCCCCGTCCCGCCGGGGGCGAGCTTCATATGACGGCGGTTGAGGCGGATGGATTCGACCGCGTTCAGCACGCTGACTTCGCAGGTGTCGGTGAAGGTCTTGCCGCCGAATTCATAGCTCGCGGTGATCGTCGCCGTGCTGCCGGTCTGCTTGCTCGCCTTCAGATAGCCCTCGTCGTCCACCGAGACGACGCTTTCGTCGGAGCTGCTCCACTGCACCTCATATGCGGTCGGATCGTCGCAGGTCAGCGTCGCGATCAGATTGTCGGTGTCGCCGGGCGCGATCGTCAGTTTCTTCTGGTCCAGGGAGATGCCCGGCCAGGTAAAACCGCAGTTTCTCGTGTCGGTCAGTTTCGCGCCGACGGTACGGCTGCCGAGCGAAGAGAAGTCGCCGGTAAAGTTCAGCGTGCCTTCAAAGGACAGCTCCTTCGCGAATTTGAGGGACAGGAGCCGGTCCGTCGCGCGGGCGGTCTCGAAACGGATCGTGAAACCGTCGTACGACGCGATCATCGACCCGACCTCGGCATATTCCTTCAGCCCGTCGCCGAGCAGCGCTTCGATCCGGTCCCCGTCGCGCGGCGGGAAGAAATCCTTCACCGCTTCGCCGTCCGGCGCGAGCGTCAGCGTCACGACGTAGTTGTCTTTGTAATGCTTTTTATAGGCCCGCTCGGAGCCGCAGTAGCCGCAATTGTCCTGCGGCGTATCGCTCGCCTCCCCGCAGGAGGGGCAGACGTAGTTGATGTATTCGACCGTGCAGTCTTCGATATCCGCCGCGGTGAGGGCGGGAACGTCGAGATACTGCGAGGCGTCTTCAAAGAACTCCGCCGTTTTCTTTTCGAACGTCCCGTCGAGATGATCCTCGAAGTCGGAACGGATGTATTTCAGCGTCGAGAGCAGCAGGTCGCCGCCGTCGGTCCGAATGCTGTCCTCATCGATGCGGAAGGTCTCGTTTTCGGAGAACTTCGGCTTTTCCGCGAGCGCGTTCGCGAGCACTTTGTTGAAGTAGTCCGCCGCTTCCTCCTTCGAGGCGGGCGCGGGGGTGAGCCCGTCGGTCAGCACCACGGGCGGGTCGCTGCCTTCCATCTGCAGCACGGTGACGAGGCCGTAACCGATGCCGACCGCGAAAATCAGGCAGAGCAGCACGATCACGGCGGGGTAGACCCATTTATACTTTTTGACGGTTTCTTCGGTCGCGGCGCCGGTTTCGGCGACGTTTTTCTTTCCCTCGTCAGGCATTCTTCTCCGCCTCCCTCTGCGCTAATTTTTCTTCGTAGGTCGCTTCTTCTTTTGCGATCTCCTCGTCGATCTTCTTCGTCGCTTCGGTCACGACCACGGGCTGGGGCAGATCGTCGATCTTCACCTCGCCCGAACGGACGCGCTTCCACATCGCGGCGCGTTCGACGGCGCCCTCGCTGTATTCCACGGGGACGGGATGCCGGATCAGAAGGACGTTGTTCACGATCACCGCCGCAAACAGCAGGATCGTGACGTAAAGCCCGAAGCCGTTCTCCGCCCTGAGCAGAGGGCTCGATCCCGCGACGGAAACGAACCGCGCGATCAGCGCGATCGCCGCGACGCTTGCGACGACGCCGAGCGATGCGACGACGGCGAGGATCTTCTGCATATTTTTGATGCTGATGAAGCAGAAAATACTCAACAGCAGCACAAGCACGGCGCAGACGGCGACGGCGAGATATGCGTAGAGTGCCGTGACCAGCGCCGAGAACGCGCCGCCCGCGAGATCCGAGGCGGACATCTGCGTCAGGTAGCCCAGATCCCCGCCGCCGAAGAGCTGATAGAGCCCGAGGGCGCCGAAGGAGATCGCCGTCTCTTTATAGGGCAGCGTCAGCGTGAAGCCGCCGTGGGGGATCAGCAGTGTGAAGACCGGCAGAAACATCAGCGCGATGCGCAGATAGGTCAGCTTTGAGCCGACGAAGGACGCTTTGAACCGCTTGATCTTTACGCCCATCGCCGCCTGAGAGAGCTCCGCGATCTTTGCCTCGCGGTAGAAATCCTCTTCGAATTTGACGAAGCGCATATTCACGCCGCAGGCGGGGCAGAACTGGCTGACGTTGAACAGGTGCAGTTTCTTGCCGCATTTCGGACAGGATGACACGATCATCACTCCTTTTTGCACATTTATAAAAACGATGTGCGCAGAATTCTATCTATAAATTATAATATCTTTGTTTTAATTTGTCAATTATTATCCTTTCGGCATGCGTTCGAGGATCGTGTCCCAATAGACGTATCCGAACACGCGCTCGCTCTGCGCCGCCATATAATCGAGCTTCGCCTGCAGGTGGGGCATCTGCGCGATCCAGTCGCGGGGATCCGTATATCCGGTTCCCTGCAGGAAATAGTTTTCGCTTGTCAGCGCTTCGATCAGCGTTGCGCGGTCCTCGTTGCCCGTTACGGTCGAGTAGATCCGGGCGAACCAGACGTCGTCGTATTTCGACGCGTCGTTATCCCACGGGATGGTCCAGTCGAACAGCTCCTCGTGGTCGTAATAATTGTCCGGATCGTCCGTGTACTCAAATCCTTCCGGATTCAGCGGAGCCCAGGTCGCGTCGGAGAAGATATTGTAATCCTCCTTGTCGATGCGGTCCTGCGCCGCGTGCCAGAGCTCGTGGTGGATCGTATCCGTTTCGTACATATTGCCCAGAGAGATCGCCACGTTGTACCACGCGCCGCTTTTATACTCCACGCCGCCCGCGAGGAATTCGCCGTCGGGATTTGTCAGCTCGCGCACCAGCATGATGCGCACCCCGCCCTGCCCGCGGCTGTTCCGGAATTTTTCAAAGAAGCCGTCCGGGTACTTCTCGAGGCCTCTGCGAAGCACGTCGAGCAGCAGATCGGTCTCTTCGACCGGGGTGATATCGTAACGGTCCTCATATTCGCCTTCCGGATTGTATACGTTATCCGGATCCGGCGTCTCCATCGATACGAACACGTATCCGGAGCCGTTCTGATAATCGAGCGTCTGATCGCCGATATACACCTTCAGACCGAAGTCCTCTTCGATGGCGTCCGCCTCGGCGCGGACTTCTTCCCAGCCCGCGGCGACCGGGCGTTCGGTTTGCTCATAGACGGGCAGGGAGACCGGCTCCAGCGCGTCGACGAACTGCGCGGCGGCGGGATCGATCGTGTAAAGGCTGACCCCGACGTCCTTGCCGTCGGGACAATCCGCCGCGATCAGGAGCCCGTCCTCCGGCGCGTAGCAGGCGATAAGGCCGTCGGAATCGCCGAACCCGTCGAGCGGCAGCGTGATTCTGCCGTTTTCGGTATCGGTCAGGTAATAATCCGAAGGCCATGCGACGTCGTTTCCCCAGTCGTAATGAGAAAGGACGGTGAACGCGTAGGGTGTTCCCCTGCAGCAGATGGAATAGGAGTCTGTCGGCGTGCGGAACACCCGTTCCACGCCGTCTCCCGCCACGGGAAGCGAACAGACTGCAGAGTAATACTCGGTGCTGTCGTCGTTCAGAGGGATATTGCAGGAGGCGAAAAGAAGATCGTTGTTGATCTCGTATGAATAAGCGAACGCCGGCCGTTCGCCGATGAATTCATCCCGGAGACTGTCGTACAGCAGCAGGTCCTGACTGACGCCGGGAAGCGCGGAGTCGTCCATCACCGCGGCGATGCCGGAATCCGGGTCATAGTCCGCGATCGCCATACCGCCCGGAAGCGAAAAGACGGTTTCCCTGTCGCCGTCGAAGCTCCAGCGTTCCAATACAGAGCCGTTGCCGGCGTACGCGTAGATGCAGTCGTTCTCCGTATCCGCACGAAGCTCGAAGCTCGGGACGTCGAAGGTGCGGAGCGTCTGCATATCCCCGTCCAGAACGGAAAGACGGATGGCGCCTTCCATCCAGTACATCGTGACGAACGTACCGTCTCTGCGGATGCAGAACAGGGTTTGCTCCGCGGGAAGATTATACGTGCCGAGCAGCTCGTTTTTTTCAATGTCAACGATATAAACGTACTCCGCACCTTCTTCCGCGCCGTCGGCCCCTTCACCGGTTTCCGCGGGATCTCTGCCGTCCTCGTCGAGAGCGGGGAAGTCGCCTTCCTGAATCTCCGCGGGGTCTCTGCCGTCCTCGTCAAGTGCGGAAAAATCTCCCTCTCCCTCGTTCGATACGGGGTCATCCGCTTCGTCCGGCGCGGCGAGCGGTGAGCCGTACGCCCCGTGTTCATCCGGTTCGTCCGGCAAATCGCCCGCATTCGAATAAGGCACGGCGCAGTAGACGGCGACGCGCCCGCGGTCCAGAGAAAATACGTTCAGGGGAACGACATCGTCCGTGATGTCCAATAGCGCGCGGACCACGTCCGGCTCTTCGAAAACGTCGTTTTCTCCGATGTCGAGCGTTTCCATCTTCGCAGCGACGCGCAGAAGAATACGTGCGTCGGTGGAATTCACCTTACCCGAACGGTCTGCGTCCGCAGCCAGGGTCCGCGCCTCTGTTAGCCGTTCGAGCTTCGCGGCGCAGCGCAGCGCGATGCGCGCGTCGACGCTGGTGACTCTGCCGTCGCCGCTTATGTCCCCGAGCGAATAGGACGCCGCCGAAGCGTTCAGAGCGAACAACACTGAGAACGCACACACAAGAGCGAGAATCGCTGTTATCAATTGGTGCTTCTTCATGAGAAAAGCCCTCCTTGTGATTTTCTGCATATGTTTATTACTGCTTAAGCCGGTTCTTTATATCTCCGGTCGAGAATCGTGTCCCAGTAGACGCAGCCGAATACCTTCCGGCTCTGCTCCGCCATATAATCGAGCTTCACCTGCAGGTGGGGCATTTGCACGAACCAGTCGCGCGGATCGTCAAATCCCGTTCGGTAGGAATAATAATATTCGCTTGTCAGAGTTTCGATCAGCGTCGCCCGGTCTTCCTGACCGTTTGTTGTGGAATACATATATGCGAACCAGACATTGTCGTACGCGGACGGATCGCAGTCCGACGGTATCAGATACGGTTCATAGTCATAATCGTCCGTCGCATGGAGATGAACGGTGTATCGGAAACCCGGAGGGTTCAGCGCTTGCCACGCGTCATCGGAAAACGCCCCTGTGTTTTTTTTGGCAATATACAATTCCGCGGCATGCCATATTTCGTGATGAAGGGCGTCTGTGGTGAACATCCTGCCGGCGCTGAGCCCGATGTTGAACCAGGCGCCGCTGTTTTCCGAATATCCGCCGAGATAGGTCCCGTCGATCGGCTGCCGTATTGCCCGGGCCAATAATATGCGCATCCCGCCCTGGCCGCGGCTGTTTTTGAATTGACGGAAGAATCCGTCGGGGTATTCCGACAGACCGCGGCGCAGCGTATCAAGGATCAAATCGGTCTCTTCGAGCGGGTCGGTCCATGCTCTTTCGGGATCCGGCTTTTCAAGAGAAAATAAAGTGTAATCCCAATTGTTTTTTTCATCGAGCACCTGATCCCCGATTTTCACGGTGACGCCGAAGTCCCGTTCGATCGCGTCTGCTTTTGCCCTCAGATCTTCCCATCCGGGCGAAACGGGACGGGGCGCGGCCGGTTCGGGAATCGTAAAGGGTTCCAGCGCTTTTGTGTAATCCGCCGCCGAAGGATCAAGGGTATAAAACCGGGTCGTAATGCTTCCGTCGTCTGCTTCGACGCTTCCGGCAACGAGAATCCTGTCCGTTTCCGGAACGTATTCCGCGGTGAGAAATAAGAATTCTTCACTGCTGACGAGCGGTTCGGTTTTCCTGCCGCTTTCCAGGTCCGTCAGACAGATGTCGGAAAAAGCAAACTGTTTTTTTTCGTATATGTAATCAGTTTCAGCGGAAAAAGCAATGGCTGTCCGGTCGAAAAACGTATAAAATGAAGAAAACGAATCCTGCAGAAACCGCAGCGTTCCTTCCCCGGAGGTCGGAATGATTCCGATCACATTGACAATTTCCGACGCCTGCCGGTCTTCTTCGGGATAATACAGGTTTTCTCCGACGAAGAAGTCTTTCGCAAGGGAATACTGATATACACAGTTGACGTGATCCGAAACGGCTCCGTTCCCGGAGACGTCATAAAGCAGCAGATCGAAAGCCGTGAAGGGATATGCCGACGGCTGCAGCGCGGCGACGATCCCGGTATCGGGGGCATAGGCTTGGATATCCGAATCTTCGGACAGCTTGACGATCGTTTCGCAGCGGCCGTCGAAGGTCATGCGTTCGAGCGTGTTTTTGCTGTCTGTACGGGTAAAATAGAAGCCGTCGTTTTCTTCGTCCTCAAGAAAGAACGCAAAGGGGATGCGGAACGACTTCACGGTTCGCATTTTATCACCCGAAAGATACAAGGACATCTCAAGGGTCGTATCATCTCGCGGACCGAAGGAAAGGAATTGCCCGTTTTTACGGACGCTGTACAGGCGTTGTTCCTCAGGCTGTTCAAAGACGTCGATCAGCTTATCGTTTTTGACGTCTATCATGTATATTTGCTGTTTTTCAAAAACATCATATGTCTCGCTGCTTTCTTCCGACGGGATCCCGCAGCATACTGCGACGAGCCCGCCGCCTGCGGAACAGGCGGAAATGGGGCAAACGCCCTTTGCCGAAAATGAGAGCTCGCGGACCACGTCGGGTTCTTCGAAAACGTCGTTTTCGAAGACGTCGAGCGTTTCGAGCTTCGCGGCGACGCGCAGAAGGATGCGCGCGTCGGAGGAATTGACCTTGCCCGAGCGGTCGGCGTCCGCAGCCAGCGTGCGCGCCTCGGAGAGCCGTTCGAGCTTCGCGGCGCAGCGCAGCGCGATGCGCGCGTCGGCGCTGGTGATCCTGCCGTCGCCGCTCACGTCGCCCAGCGAATAGACCGCCGCCGAAGCGCCCGTGATGAAAAGCGCCGAAAGCGCCAGCGTCAGGACGGTCAGGGCGGTGATGAAGCCCCGTTTGTTCATAAATGGCAGTCTCCCGTGTCGTTGTTTATGGATTCGGAATGCCGTCGAGGATGATATCGACGTTTTCCGTGCTGTATTCGATCTGCTCCGAGAACCGCCGCGCCGCCCCGGCCGTGCCCGCGCCGCAGGCGTCGAGCAGGAAAACGAAGCATGTGCAGACGGCGGCGTACCGCGCGAGCCGGCGCAGGGGCGCGTCGTTTATTCTCTCAAGCTGTCTGTAAAGGATATATTGAAAGACTCTGTTATATGCCGCCCGGTCGCAGATTCTGCGGTAGTTCCGGGCGGCGCGGACCGTCGATGAGATATTTCTCCGCAGCGCGGCAAGTTCCTCGCTCCACCGTTCGTCGATGGGTTCCGTCTGCGAAAAAAGGTCAAGCACGGCGCGCATCGTTTCGGGGTGCGCGGGCGGGGAGAACGCCGCCCGCCGCGGAAGCCGCTTTCCTGTGACGTTCCGGATGAGCGACGCGAGGTCGTATTCGTTCGTCCCGTCGGTGAAGCGAAGCTCCTTTTCGCCGAGCAGCAGTGCCGTCGCCGCCTCGCAGGAAAGACCGAGTCCGCGCAGCTCATTCTCTCCGATGAATTCATAGAACCGCGGGTGTTCCCTGCAGATGTCGCAGAGCGCGTCCTCGCCGTATTCGGTGATGATATCGCAGAGCCCCGCGCCGTTCAGGAACGGGCAGCGTCCGTCTTCGGTCAGCCGGAAAGAATACGTATCGCCGTCGGAGACGATCGCCTGCGCGAGGCGTTCGCCGAGGGACGGCGGAAAACCGAGGTATTTCTTCGCCGTTTCTTCGTCGATATCGATCTCCCAGCCCCGGCAGCAGGAGTGCCGGCAGTCCGCCGCGCGGCATTTGAATCGATCGTAAAACGTCGGATAATATGCAGCCATATTTAAATCAGTATTCCCTCGCAGTGGTCGATCTCGTGCTGGATGATCTGCGCCGTGAAATCCGAAAAGGTTTTGATGCGCGTTTCGAATTTCTCGTTCTGCCAGCGCACCTTGATGATTTTGTAACGCGTCGCCTCCCGCGGCTCTCCGAGCAGCGACAGACAGCCCTCCCGCGTCTTGTATGCGCCGGATTTTTTCAGGATCTCCGGGTTGAGCATCACTTCGTATTTGTCGCCGTCGCGGAAGGCGATAAAGCGTTTGTATACGCCGATCATGTTCGCCGCCATGCCGACGCAGTCCGCCTCGTGGGCCTTGAGCGTGTCGAGCAGGTCCGCCGCCGCGGGCAGATCGTCCTTCGTCGTCGGCGCGGACTTTCTCGCCAGCAGAATGGGGTCGTGGATCAACGGTTGCTGCATAAGGGGGTCCTTTCTGTGAATTTCTGATTTGTCGAGGCGTTTACGCCTCGCAAATCAGTATTTAGACTTGAGACTTGAGACTGAAGACTTGAGACCTAACCGCGACGCACAGTATAAAATATACGTTTCTTTCGTCTATAGTCTATAGTCTTTAGTCTGCAAATACTGATTTGTCGCTCCGCGACAAATCAGTATTTGC